>JARFUL010000001.1 GCA_029289015.1 Syntrophobacteria bacterium
CCCGCGCTTGCGGGGACAGGTTCCGCGGGAATGACAAGAAAAATGTCTTTCGGATTTACCCCAGAGCAAGCTATCAGGGGATTATCAAGTTAAAATATCGAAACATGTCTCTAAAATTATTGACATCCACCTCCGGGCAAAATATTATTTAGTGTTCTTAGCTTGGAGGTAAAACCGAATGTATGCAATAATAAAGAGCGGCGGAAAGCAGTACCGGGTCGCGCCGGGCAGCACAGTAAGGCTGGAGAAGCTCCCCGGCGACGTGGGCGACGAGGTGGCCCTGGACGAGGTCCTCTTCGTGTCCGACGGCGAAAAGACCGAGGTGGGCACCCCCACCCTGGCCGACGCCAAGGTCACGGGCAAGATAACCGAGCAGGGCAAGGCCAGGAAGATTCTGGTCTTCAAGATGAAGCGGCGCAAGGGCTACCGCAGGAAGGCGGGCCATCGCCAGAGGTTCACCGAGGTCAAGATCGAAGCCATCGACGCGCCCGGTTTTTAGCCCCTATTTAAAGGAGTAGGGATATGGCTCACAAGAAGGCAGGAGGCTCCTCCAGAAACGGCCGCGACTCCAGGGGCCAAAGGCGGGGAGTTAAGAGATACGGCGGTCAGTTCGTCAGGTCCGGCAACATTCTTGTCAGGCAGCTCGGCACCAAAATCCACCCGGGAAAGAACGTGGGCCTGGGCAAGGACTACACCCTTTACTCCCTTGTCGACGGCTACGTGGCCTTCGAGAGGATGGGCAAGTACAAGAAAAAGGTCAGCGTCTACCCCGCCCCATAGGCCACCCCCCATCCATCCCCCGGCCGGACCTATGGGGCTGGTTCGCGCCTTAGGGGTTCGGCATGAGGTTCATTGATCAGACCAAGATATACGTCGCGGGAGGCGATGGGGGCCGGGGCTGCCTCTCCTTCAGGAGGGAGAAATACGTTCCCAGGGGCGGCCCGGACGGCGGCGACGGGGGCCGCGGAGGCAGCGTCATCCTGGAGGCGACTTCCAGCCGCAACACGCTCCTGTCCTTCCACTACAAAAACAGGTTCGTTGCCCAAAGGGGCGAGCACGGCCGGGGAAAGAACCAGCACGGCAAAAAGGGCGCGGACATGCTGATCCAGGTGCCCGCGGGCACCCTGGTGAAAGACCTTAAGGCCGGCGAACTGCTCAAGGACCTCGCGACCACCGGCGAGCGCTGGGTCGCGGCCCAGGGAGGCCGGGGAGGCCGGGGCAACGCTAGGTTCGCCACCTCCACCAACCGGGCCCCCCGGCGGGTGGAGCCCGGGGAGAAGGGCGAGGAAAGAGACCTGGAGCTGGAGCTGAAGCTCCTCGCGGACGCGGGCCTGGTGGGCCTTCCCAACGCGGGCAAATCAACCCTTCTGAGAAAGGTCTCCCACGCGAGGCCCAAGGTCGCGGACTACCCCTTCACCACCTTGAAGCCGGTGTTGGGCGTGGTGAGGTTCTCGGAAGACGATGACGCGGTGTTAGCGGACATCCCAGGCATCATAGAGGGCGCGCACCAGGGCGCGGGGCTGGGGCTCACCTTTCTCAAGCACGTGGAGAGGACCAGGATCCTGGTCCACCTGGTGGACGGCGCGGCCGAAGACCCCGTAGCCGCGTACGAGACGGTGCTCGAGGAGGTGAAGGGCTACGGCGAGCCGCTTCGGGGCAAGCCCGCGCTGGTCGCGCTCAACAAGATAGACCTCCCCGAAGCAAGGGACGCTCTCGGGGAGCTCGAGAGACATCTCAATCCCAGGGGAATAGAGGTCATTGGAATATCCGCGCTCACCGGCGAGGGGCTCGACGGGCTCCTTAGCAGATTGAGGCGTGAGCTTTTCGATCTCAAGGCCCTTGAGGCCGGGGGAGCCTGAGGTTTTTGCCATGGACCGAAAGAGCATAGTGCAAAGGGCCAAAAGGGTGGCCGTAAAGATCGGCTCCAACGTGCTCACCGCTGAAACGGGGCTCAACACCATAGCCATAAGGAGGATCTGCGACGACATCGCGGAGCTCATCCGGGAAGGGAGACAGGTTATTATAGTCTCCTCCGGGGCCATCGCGTCGGGGTTCAGGAAGCTGGGGCTGCCCGAGAGGCCGAGGACCATCCAGGAGAAGCAGGCCACTGCCGCGGTGGGCCAGTCGAGCCTGATCCAGGCCTACGAGGAGTCGCTGGCTCCCTACGGCATCACCGTGGCCCAGGTGCTACTCACCGCGGACGACCTAGCGGACCGCAGGCGCTACCTCAACGCGAACAACACCATCAACACCCTCTTGGTGTGGAAGGTCGTGCCCGTGATCAACGAGAACGACACCGTGTCCGTGGAGGAGCTCAAGTTCGGGGACAACGACAACCTGGCCGCGCTCATCGCGCTCATGGTGGAGGCGGACCTCCTGGTGAACCTCACCGACATAGACGGGCTCTTTGACTGCGACCCCAGGGAGAACCCCACCGCCCAGCTCATCAGGGTGGTGGACGAGATAGACGCGGAGCTGGAGGCCTGCGCGCTTAAGAGTCCGGGCACGCTGGGCATCGGCGGCATGGCCTCCAAGGTGGACGCGGCCAGAAAGGCCACTGAGGCGGGCATCCCCATGATCATCGCGCACGGGCTCAAGCGCCACATCCTGGAGCACATCTTCAAGGGGCTGGACATTGGCACCTTCTTTTTGCCCCACGAGAGGAGGCTCAGCGCGAAGAAGCAGTGGATATTGAACATTTTGAAGCCCCAGGGCGACGTGGTGGTGGACAGGGGCGCGGCAGCCGCGCTGGTGGGCAAGGGAAAGTCCCTGCTGCCTTCCGGGATCACCGCTGTTCACGGGGACTTCGGCACCGGGGAGGCGGTCCGGGTGGTGGATGACGACCGCGGGCTCGTGGGGGTGGGGCTCACCAACTACACCTCCCGCGAGATCGAGGCCATAAAGGGGCTCAGGACCTCCGAGGTGGAGGAGAGGCTGGGCTACAAGCACTCGGACGAGGTGATACATCGCGACAATCTTGTGGTGACCTTGAAAGCGGGTTAAAGGCCCGAAGGACGCGCCCTGCCCTTTGCCGTGGGGAGCTCTAAGTACTGAGGCTTTGAACAAAATTCCAATCTCAAAGGAGTGAGACGATGGATCTGGCCGATCTTCTTATGGACATGGGAGTAAAAGCTAAGGGTGCCGCGAGGGTGCTGGCCAGGACCTCCACCCGCCGGAAGAACCGGGCCCTTTTGACGCTGGCCGACCTGCTCGTCATAGAGAAGGGGTTCATCCAGAAGGAGAATGAAAAGGACGTGGCCGATGCCGAAAACGCGGGGCTCACCAGGGCCAAGATAGACCGGCTCACGCTGTCGGACAAGGTGATAGACGAGATGGTGGCCGCGCTGAAGGAGGTGGCCGCGCTCCCGGACCCCGTGGGGGAGGTCACGTCCATGTGGCGAAGGCCCAACGACCTTCTCGTGGGCCGGATGCGCATACCTCTAGGGGTCATCGCGATCATCTACGAGTCGAGGCCCAACGTCACCATAGACGCTGCTTCCCTGTGTCTAAAAGCCGGAAATGCAGTGATTCTCAGGGGCGGGTCCGAGGCCATCAACTCCAACAAGGCGCTCAGCTCCCTCATAGCCAGGGCCATGACCAAGGCCGGCCTCCCGGGGGACACGGTCCAGGTGGTGCCCGTGACGGACAGGGCCGCGGTGAACCATCTTTTGGCGCTGGAGGACCACGTGGACGTGGTGATCCCGAGGGGCGGCGAGCCCCTGATACGGTTCGTGGCGGAGCACGCGAGGATGCCGGTGCTCAAGCACTACAAGGGGGTGTGCCACGTATATGTGGACAGGGGCGCAGACCCCGACATGGCGGTTACCATCTGCATGAACGCCAAGGTCCAGCGGCCCGGGGTCTGCAACGCGATGGAGACCCTCTTGGTCCATAGAGACGAGGCCGCGTCCTTCCTCCCCAAGGTGGCTGAGAGCCTGATGGATGCCGGGGTGGAGCTCAGGGGTTGCGACGAGACGAGGAAGATACTCCCCGACGCGGCCCGGGCCACTGAGAAAGACTGGCCAGAGGAGTACCTCGACCTTATTCTGGCCATCAAGGTGGTGAGCGGGATGGACGAGGCCATGGACCACATCGCGGCCTTTGGCTCCGACCACACCGAGGCCATAGTCACCCGGGACTACGAAAGGGCCCAGAGGTTTCTGAGGGAGGTGGACTCCTCGTTGGTGCTGGTTAACGCGTCCACCAGGTTCAACGACGGGGGCCAGCTCGGCCTGGGCGCGGAGATAGGCATCTCCACCTCAAAGCTCCACTCTTTCGGGCCCATGGGCCTCGAGGAGCTGACCTCCAGGAAGTTCATCGTCTACGGGCAGGGGCAGGTCCGCGAGTGAAGAAAGTCGGCCTTTTCGGGGGGACCTTCAACCCGGTGCACCTGGGCCACCTCAGCGGCGCGAGGGAGACCGCGCAGAGCCTCGGGCTCCAAAGGGTCATCTTTATGCCCGCGGCCAGGCCGCCCCACAAGGAGAGCGTTGACCTTGCAGGCTTCGAGCACCGCCGCAGAATGCTCGAGCTGGCCATCCGGGGCAACCCCATCTTCGAGGTGTCGTGCCTGGAGGCGAACCGCCCCGGCCCCTCCTACACCGCCACCACCCTCAAGGAGCTCTCCCGTGAGCTCGGCCCCGATATCTCGTTGACATTCATAATAGGCGCGGAGGCCTTCTCGGAGATAGGCACCTGGAGGGAGCCGGCCGCGCTCTTCGAAATGGCCGAGTTTGCGGTGATGCTCAGGCCGAAATGGTCCCCCGAGAGGCTCGAGGAGGTGGCAAGGCTCGAGATATCGCGGGATTACTCGCGCTCCGAGGACGGTCCCTCCCTCGTGCACCCCGTTTTCAGGCCGATCCATTTCGTTGAGATAACCCCTGTCGAGGTCTCGGGCACCCTCATCAGGGAGAAGGTAAGGAGGGGCGAATCCATAAAATATCTGGTTGCAAAAGAGGTGGAAGGTTATATCTTAAGTAATGGACTCTACCGTTGAGAGGGAGCCGGGAAGCCTGGACGACCCCAGGGAGAAGGCGCTCAGGATAGTCGAGATACTCATCGAGCACAAGGCGCGGCGCCCGGTGGTGCTGAAGGTGGGGGAGCTGTGCTCGTTCACCGACTACATGGTGATCGCGAGCGGCAGGTCCACCAGGCACGTGCAGGGGGCGGCCCAGAGGCTCCATCAGGACCTGAAAGATATGGGGGAGACCCCCTTCGGGGTGGAGGGGCTCGACGACGGGCTGTGGGTGCTCATGGACTACCTGGACGTGGTTGTAAACCTCTTCTACGAATCCCACCGGGACTACTACGACCTGGAGGGGTTCTGGGCCGACGCGCAAAGGGTCGATCTGGCGGAGGTCGTGCCGGACAAGCTCCTCGCGGAGAGCTCCGGGGTGGACGAGCCGTGGTAACCCTGCGAAAAAGGGCCATTTTCTCGGGGCTCATTGCCCTGGTTTTTTTCGTGGTCTCAACCGCTGGGACGGCCAGGGCCGACTTCTCCCTAAAGGACGAAAAGGAGCTCGGGGAGAAGCTCACCAAGCTCATACGGAAAGAGAAGAGCCTGGTGGACGACGCCCGGATCACGGGCTACATCAGCGCCCTGGGAAAGAGGATCCTCGAAAACGTTGAGCCCAAGTACTTCGAGTATCATTTCTATGTGGTTCAGTCCGACATCCTCAACGCGTTCGCGGCCCCGGCGGGGCACGTGTTCTTCTACACCGGCCTGATAAACATCTTCGACTCGGAGGACGAGCTGGCCGCGATCATTTCCCACGAGATAGCCCACGTGCAGCTCAGGCACCTGGCCAAGCGCATATCCCAGCAGACCAGGCTGAGCGTGGCCACCCTGGCCGGGATTCTGGCGGGCGTCCTCTTGGGGGGCGCGGCGGGGCCCGCGCTGGCCATAGGCGCCATGGCCGGGTCCACGTCCCTGACCCTCAAGTTCAGCCGGGAGAACGAGGAGGAGTCGGACAGGCTGGGCCTGAAATATCTCATGGCCGCGGGATACAGCTCCGACGCGATGCTCAGGGCGTTCAAGAAGATGCGTCGGAACAGGGTGCTGGAGGTAGGGGTCGATGTTCCCACCTACTTCTCCACCCACCCGGGGCTGAGGGAGCGCACCGACTACATGGACTCGGTGCTGAAGGGCAGGCGCTACAAGATCAAGACAATGGCGCCGGAGGACGAGCGCAACCTGACATTCAGGTTCATTAAGACCAAGATAATCGCGCAGTACGGCGACCTCGAGAAGGCCGAGAAGATCTACCTCCAGGACAGGTCCGAAAAGAACGATTTCCTCCTGGCCTTCGGCAGGGGGATCGTGCTCAAGAGGCTGGGCCGCCACCGCGAGGCTGTGGACGCGCTCAGGAAAGCGGCCGGGCTGCGGCCCGACTCTGCCGAGGCCCTGGCGGAGCTGGGGGACGCGTACTTCACCGCGGGCAAGCTCCAAAAGGCCGTATCCGTGTTTCAGTCCGCGCTGACCTTTGAGCCTGAAGACCGGGACATCCGCTACTCCCTGGCCCGGTCCTACCAGGAGCTCGGGGACTACGGCTCCGCGATCAGGGAGATGGAGGAGGTGCGCAGGATCGACCCGGAGTTCAGGAGGATAAACTACGAGCTCGGCGTGCTCTACGGCCAGGCGGGCCGGCTCGGCGACGCGAGCTACTACCTGGGCCGCTACTACTACGACACCGGCGACGACAAGAAGGCCGAGTATCAGCTTGAGAAGGCGCTGGAGTACTACAAGGACCGGCCCAAGAAGAAGGCCCAGGCCCAGGAGCTGCTGGACAAGATCGAAAAGGAGCGCAAAAAGAGACGCCTCTTCTAAGGAGCCTCCCGCTGCAGCGCGCTACAAGAGAATCTCAGGCCAGCCGAACCCAAGAGCGCGCCTCCCACGGGGCCAAAGCTTATGCGCAGCACATACGTCTTTCTCAACTACTTCTTCTTCGCGTTCCACCTCTTTCTCATCTCCTTCATCCTCTTCGGGTGGATATGGAAGAGGACGCGAAGGCTCAACCTCGTCGTCCAGGCCGCGACCGCGTTCTCCTGGTATGTCCTGGGAATATGGTACGGCATAGGCTACTGCCCGCTCACCGAGTGGCACTGGCAGGTGCGCTACCGGCTGGGCCACTTCGACATGCCCGCGTCCTACGTGAAGTTCCTCCTCGATTCCCTCACCGGGATGAGCTGGAACGCGAGGCTGGTGGACACGGTGACCGTGGTCTTCTTTGGGCTCGCGGTGATTGCGTCGGTTTGGGTTAATGTGAGGGATTGGAAAAATAAAAGTGAAATATAGTAAAAATATTATATTAAAGATATTGAACAATAAAA
>JARFUL010000002.1 GCA_029289015.1 Syntrophobacteria bacterium
GCCCCCGAACCTGAACTCATTGATCACCGCCAGGACTCTTGGAGCGAGTAAGGTAGACTGGGATACTCCCACTAGCCTTCCTCCAGGACCTCAAGGGACTCTTCCACCGAGGGGGAGCCGGTGAGCTTTAAAAAGAGCTGCTCGAGGTTGGCCGAGCCCTCGGCCCCGGCCTGCTCCTTGAGCTCCTCTATGGTCCCCTCGGCCACCAGCCTGCCCTTGCTGATGATCCCTATGCGGGAGCACAGGTCCTGGGCTATCTCCAGGGTGTGGGTGGACATGAAGATGGTCTTGTTCTTTTCCGCGAACCCCCTGAATATCCTCTTCACCAGCCTCGCGCCCAGCGGGTCGAGCCCCACCAGGGGCTCGTCCACCACCAGGACCTTGGGGTCGTGGATCAGCGCGGAGGCCATTATGAGCCTCTGCCTCATCCCGTGGGAGTAGGTCTCTATGAGGTCAAAGGCCCAGTCTTCGAGGTCGAAGAGCCTGAGCATCCCCTCTATCTTCCGGGTGATGGACCTGGAGTTGGCCCCGTAGAGCCCGGTCACGAAGTTGAGGAACTCGAACCCGGTGAGCTTCTCGTAGATAAAGGGCCTGTCCGGTATGAAGCCGATGATCCTCTTGGCCTCGGCAGGCTCCCTGGCCATGTCGTGGCCGTTGATCACGACCCTTCCCCTGCTCGGGGTAAGGAGGCCCGCGAGGAGCTTTATGGTGGTGGTCTTGCCCGCGCCGTTGGGCCCCAGGAAGCCGTAGATCTCCCCCGGGGGTACCTCGATGCTCAGGTCGACCACAGCCTTGAAGTCGCCGAACCGCTTCTCTATGTCATAAAGCCGTATCACCTCGCACCCTTCAGCCGGAGCCTCAGCTTGCCCATGAGCCCCGCGAGCTTCATCTGCTTGTCCAGGCCCCCCGTGACCATCCTCAGGTGGCTTACGTCCGCGGGAAACTGGCCCATGATCGGGTCCACAGTCACCCACCTGCCCAAAAAGACCTCGGCCCACGCGTGGTAGTAGAACCTTCCCCGGGAGAAGACGAGGCCCGCGACGGGACGGCTGGGCAGCCCCGCGGCCCTGGCCATGCCGCAGAAGAGCGCGGTGTACTCGTTGCAGTCCCCGAAGCCCCGCTTCAGGGTGGAGACCGAATCGGGGAGCGCGACGGTGGGCTTTTTCGTGAGCCTCTTCTCCATGAATTTCAGGATCAGCCGCACCGCGGCTATGGGGTCCCTCTCGCCCCCCAGGGCCTCCTTCGCGGCCCGGATCACCTCCTTATTGTCGGACTGGATCAAAAAGGAGGGCCTGAGGTATTTGGCCATCTCCCTTCTGGTTTTAGGGTAGGGCAGGAGGTAGGGGGAGGCCTTGGGGAGCCGCTCCTTTACCACCACGAGGGTCCCTTTGTCCAGGAACTGCCTCCCGCCGGAGAGCCTGAACTGGCTGAGGTCTGCGCCCAGAAGCTCCAGTTCGAGCCTGTTCAGGCCCGCAATTTCGCCCATCCGCCCCTCGATGGGCACGGAGCTCTCCCGGTAGATATCTTCAACCTCCCCGATGCCCCGGGTGGCCTCCTTCTGGGTGGCCGCGATGAGGGTGATCCCCAGGAGCCCCTGCTCCTTCACCGTCTCCCCCGAGGGGCCGAGCCAGGTCTTGAAGGTCGCGCCCCCGTACTGGGTGGCTATCCTCAGGGCCTTCACCGAGCTTCCCTTGACCCTGATCCGCTCATACCCTTCCGCGTGCACCGGGATCCTGATGAGCGCGGAGGTGAGCGGGTCGAAGACCTCCACGGATAGTGAGTCGCCGGGTTTCAGGCCTCGCGCGGCCAAAAAGGGCTTCATGGAGGCCGCGACGTAGATGGGCCTCTTGAGGGGGATTATCCTCTTCTCCTGGGCCCCGGGAAACTCCACGGAGACCGTGAGGGACTCTGGCCCGGCCTTTCCCCGGATGAGAAACGACACGCCCCGCGCGACGAAGTTCATGAAGAATGAGCGAAGGGAGAAGTCGCGGTGCAGGGAGAAGACCCCCTGGGACCTGATCTCCTGGGTCTCGTCAAGGAGCCTGAGCCTGATGAGAAAAGACTCGGTGAGGGTGTAGCCGGTCTTGGTCTCCTCCAGGGTAAGGTGCGCGAACCCCACCTTTTGCCCGTGCTGGGTGAAGGAGAACCACTCGTCGCGCTCCGTCACGTTGAGGTCTGCGCTGGGAGCGGAGAGCGGAGGGGGAGCCGGCGGCAGCGCGGATTTTTTGGCCTGGACCGTCACGAGGGAGGCGCAGACGATCAGACTCAGGAGAGTGGCGAGGCTCCAAAGGGACCTCATCCTCACCTAGAGCCCCTCCCACCTTTCCGCGATCTCGCGGGAGGTATCCACGGCCCTCTTCAGGTCTTCCTCCCCCAGGCCGGCCCCCAGGGCCACCATGCGCACGAACTGGGGGGTCATGAGGTCGCCCGGGGAGTGCGCGTCGGAGCAGATTACCAAAGGAGCGTTGTGCTTGAGGGCAAGGGAGGCCACGTGGCCGTTGGTGAAGGAGTGCCCCTTTCTGCCTGAGATCTCAAGGGCCACCCCCCTTTGGGCCGCGAGCGCGACCTCCTCTTCCGAGATGAGCCCCGGGTGGGCCAGAATGTCGCACCGGGCCTCTATCCCCGCCCTGTTGGTGCCCGGGGCCACCGGCTCCACCGGCGACTCGCCGTGGACCACCACCAGACCCGCGCCGAGCTCTCTGGCCTCCTTCACGAGCTCTTCTATGAGGTCCACCGGCGCGTAGGTTATCTCTATGCCGGGGACGGCCTTTATCGCGTTTATCTGGTTGAGGGTCCGGCAGGCCCTGGCCACCCTGGGCACTATGAAGTCGAGGTTGGAGGAGTCCGCGTGGTCGGTTATGCCTATGATGCCGTAGCCCGCGATCTCGGCCCTGCGCAAGAGCTCGGAGACCACCAGCTCGCCGTCGGAGAACAGGGTGTGGGTGTGCAGATCGATCGTCTTCATGGGATTCAAATCCTATGGCCGGCTACATCTTGTATTTCCCGAAGTCCTTGGGGTCGAGCCCCTCGAGGATCTCCCGCCACTTCTTGGCCTCCTCGGACTCGTCGTCCCTGTGCTCCTCCATGTCGTGGGACTTCTCCAGGACACGCTCGTTCACGAAGATCGCAGCGTTTTCCCTGAGTGCGAGGGCAATCGCGTCGGAGGGGCGGGCGTCCACCTCCAGGACTTTCCCGTCCATCTCGATGAAGATGATCGCGTAGAAGGTGTTGTCCTTCAGGTCGCATATCTCTATCTTGTTTACAACACCGCCCGCATGGCTGATGACGTTCTTCAGAAGGTCGTGGGTCATGGGGCGCTGGAATTCGATCTTCTCCAGCTCCGTGGCGATCGCGGTGGCCTCCATGATGCCGATCCAGATCGGCAGGGTGGCCTCGCCGTTCTCCTCTTTGTGAATTACAATGGGCGTGTTGGAGTACGTGTCCTTTGTCAGGGCGGACACTTTCATTTCCTTTACCATTGTCTCTCCCTCGGTCTTCAAGAAGATATTTCCAGCGAATCGGCGCGAAAGATCATTCTTCCCCTCAGGCAGTTGGGAAGCGCCTCCTCCACCATAACTTCCACCAGCTGGCCCGCGAGGTGGTCCTCCCCCGGGAAGTTGACCACCCGGAAGTCCTCGCACCTCCCGGACATCTGGCCTTTGCCCAGCCGGCTCTCCCCGGTGACCAGCACCTCCACCGCCTCACCCACCAGACGGACCTGGTGCGCGGTGTTGCGGGTTTTGAGGAGCTCCTGAAGCTCCGCCAGCCTCCGGGACTTCACCTTTTCGGGAACCTTGTCCTTCAACCGGGCGGCCGCGGTAAAGGGACGGTCGGAGTACTTGAAGGAGAAGCCGGAGAGGAAGTTCACCTCCTCAACGAGACTGAGCGTGTCCGCGAAGTCCTCCTCGGTCTCTCCGGGAAAACCAACGATCAGGTCGGTGGTGATCGCGATGTCCGGCATCTTCTGCCTGAGCATCTCGATCTTCCTTAGATAGTCGTCGCGAGTATAGCCCCGGTTCATCATCCCCAGGACGTTATCCGAGCCGGACTGCACCGGCAGGTGGATCTGTCTGGCTATCTTATCGCTCTCAGCCATGGTCTCCATGAGCTCGCCGGAGAGATCCTTGGGATGGGACGTGGTGAACCGTATCCTCAGCAGCCCCTCGATCCCCGAGATCATCCCTAGAAGGACCGGGAAGGTTATGTCGCCGTTCTTGAGCCCGTAGGAGTTTACGTTCTGCCCCAGAAGGATCAGCTCCCTAGCCCCGCCGGCCACCAGTCCCCTCGCCTCGGCCAATACGTCCCCCGAGGGCCTCGATATCTCCCTTCCCCTCACATGGGGCACAACGCAGTAGGAGCAGAAGTTGTCGCACCCCTGCATGATGGTGAGAAACCTGCTTACCGGGTTCGCGGCTCCCTGTGGCCCCGGGAGGTGTTCCCCGAACTCGTAGGTGAACTCGGTGAAGGCCAGCCTTTGCCCCAGGGCCACCTCGTCGAGGAGCCCGGCGAGCCGGGGGATGCCGTGGGTCCCCAGCACCAGGTCAACGTGGTCAAACCTCTCGAGGAGCTTCTTCCCCTCCTGCTGGGCGAGGCAGCCGCCCACCACGACCCTGGCGTGGGGCTTTGCCCTCTTGAGCCACTTGAGCCTCCCCACGAAGGAGTAGGCCTTGTGCTGGGGCTTCGCGCGCACGGTGCAGGTGTTCACGAACACCACGTCCGCGTCCATTTCGGAGGAGGCGGGCACAAACCCCCGGGAGGCCAGGAGCGAGGCCACCCTCTCGGAGTCGTACTCATTCATCTGGCATCCGAAGGTGCGCACAAAGTATTTGGGTTCAGGAAAAGGCAAGATAGCGTCCTCTCTGGTCGCGGCCCGGTTATTCGCCCATCTTTTAATTGTTATCCCATGGCGGTGCCCATTTCAAGGAAAAGTTGGAGCGCGCAGGGCCGACAATCATGCCCGAAGGGTTCCGGGAGGGTTCTATCTCAGGATTTCCAGCCGCCGGACCTCTTTCAGGTAGATGGAGTAGTTCCCGATCTCCACCTTGCCCAGGATTCTGGACGACCCCTTTACCTCCAGCTCGACCTTGGTGCCCGCCAAGTTTACGGCCTGCGCGATATAGGTGCCCTCCCTCTTTATGATGGTCACCTCCCGTATGAGCCTGAAGGGTATGGATATGGTTCCCGCGCCCATCTGCCCGGAGAGGAAGGTGGTGGAGTCGAGGCTGAACTGGCTGAGAACGGTCCTGGTGCCCTGCACGTCGGTCACGGCCACGGTCAGCTTGTCCACCGGCTTGGGTATGTGGGTGGGGATGTCCGGGCCTATGCCGCCCATGCCCAGGAGGAAAAAGGGGATAAGGACAAAAAGGACAATTAAGGGCGATATCAGCCCCTTAACCTTTGGGACCAAGGTCCAGCTCCTCGAAGACCTGAAGGATGACACCTTCCGCCTCCTCTTTCCGCCCCGGCGGCACGCTCACCACCACGCTGCCCCTCGCGGGGTCTTCGGTGGTGACCACGGCCAGTCCGTCGTAACCTTCCAAGATGAACTTCAGAAGGTGGACTTTTGCGGGGTCCATTCTAAGGTGGATTTTTGCGCACTTCATGACAGGCCTAATTGCCTAATAACACAACCCAAAGGCTTTGGGCAAGGTCTATCTTTTGACAGCCGCCATATGGCCGTGATATTCACTTAGTAAAAGAACCACAACCCGGAGCAGAGGTCCTGACCCGGTGCGACCTACGGCCCGATTTTTGACGGGAGGCCGGGCTCCCCGTGCGGCTCCGGATCATTGTTTGCGTGGATATGACGGACAGGAAGTGGCAATTTCTCAGCCCGGACCCCGAAAGGGTGGCGAGCCTCGCGAGTGAGCTTTCCCTCCCCCTTCTCGCGGCAAGCGTGCTTGCGAACCGCGGGATAGAAACCCTGGGTGACGCGGAGCTCTTCCTCTCCGCGAGCCTGGCCTCTTTGACCGACCCCGACGCGCTGGACGGCATGGGGCCCGCGCAGAGAAGGCTTGCCCGGGCTATCAGGGAGCGCGAGACCATCGGGGTGGTGGGGGACTACGACACCGACGGCATTACCGGCGCGGCCCAGCTGAGCCTTTTTTTCCGGGAGGCCGGGGCCAGGGCCGCGATCCACATCCCCCACCGGCTAGACGATGGTTACGGGGTGGGCGAGGACGCGGTGAGAGGGCTCTGGGACTTGGGTGCCAGCGTTCTGGTGACCTGCGACCTCGGCATCACGGACCACGAGCCCCTCGCGCTGGCCCGCGGCCTGGGGATGGACACCATAGTCCTGGACCACCACCGGCCCCCCGAGAGCCTGCCCCCCGCGCTCGCGGTGATCCATCCCCGGTGGTCAAAAAGCCCCGCGACCAGGCACCTCACCGGCTCCGGGCTGGCGTTCATGCTGCTCGCGGCCCTGAGAAGGGAGCTGAGGCGCTCAGGGTTCTGGCTCACGCGGCAAGAGCCCGACCTCAGGCGCTACCTCGACCTCGCGGCCCTGGGCACCATCGCAGACATCGCGCCCCTTGTGGGGGACAACAGGATCCTGGTGAAGGCGGGGCTTTCGGAGCTCTCCCGCGCGGACTGCCGGCCCGGGATGAACGCGCTCAAGAGGGTCTCGGGCCTTGGGGAGGGGACGGTGGGGGAGTGGGACGTGGGCTTCAGGCTGGCCCCCAGGATCAACGCGGCCGGCAGGATGGCCCACGCGAGGGAGGCCTTTGACCTGCTCGTGTGCACTGAAGACGCCCAGGCCGAGGAGTTGGCCCTTCTCCTCGATGAGAGGAACTCCGAGCGGAGGCTGGTGGAGGAAAGCGTGCTTCGCGACGCGGTGGAAAAGGCAAAGAGCTCCCTTGAGGCCGAGCCGGGGAACGCGCTGGTGGTTGCGGGGGAGGGCTGGCACGCGGGGGTGGTGGGCATCGTGGCCTCGAGGATCGCGCAGATGTTCAAGGGGCCGGCCCTTGTCATCGGCCTTGAAGAGGGGGTGGGGCACGGCTCCGGCAGGTCCTTCGCGGCCTTCGACCTTTTCAAATCCCTTAGCCCCATGAGCCACCTCTTCACCCGGTTCGGCGGCCACAGCCAGGCCGTGGGGTTCACCCTGGACCAAGACCGTATCCCGGAGCTGGCCAGGTGGTTGAGGGAGGACGCGGGCCGGGTCCCCGAGGCCCTGGAAGAGCCGGGCCTGATGATCGACGCACGGGCTGAGCTTTTGGACCTCGATCTCCCCCTGGCCAGGACCTTTGAGCGGCTCGCGCCCTTCGGCTCCGGCAACCCTGAGCCCGTGTTCGCTGTGGAGGGGTTCAGTGTGGTCACGTCCAAGATCATGGACGGGGGCCACGCCAGGCTCCTCTTGGAGCAGCGCGGCGAAAAGCGGTGGGCCATAGGGTTCAGGCTCGTGGAAGAGGGGGAGACCTTGCCCTACTTCACCAGGCTCGCGGTGGTGCCGGAGGTGAACAGGTTCCGGGGGGAGGAGTCGCTTCAGCTCAGAATCGTGGGCTACAGGCAGGG
>JARFUL010000003.1 GCA_029289015.1 Syntrophobacteria bacterium
GAATCCGCCAGCGCTGCCATCCTGGAAGATCTTTTTGTTAGAACCTGGAAAGTGTGATGGGATGCGGAGGCCATTGTCTGAAAAACTGAAGTAATAAAATCAACTGGAACCTCTTCATGAAAGAGGTCACTCATGGAGTTAACAAAAATCATTCTAGGTTTTTTCCATAGGAGAGGGGTTTTAATTAAATCCCAATGGAGAGTAACTTCGAAGGCGTTTTTATATCTTGTTGTGCCGCAGGCTTGGAGGCGATGGGCGAGTCGCTCAGCATAGCAATTTTTGCAGCCTGAGCTAATTTTTGTGCAGCCGGTTACCGGGTTCCATGTGGACTCCGTCCACTCTATCGAAGATTGCTGCGCCATATACGGCTTTTCTATTAAGTGTTATTAATTATTCAATATCTTAATCTATTCTCCTGTTGTTTAAAATACTATTCTTAGTTATTTACCCCTTCACCACCCTCTGAAGCCCCACCCTGCTTATTATGGTGAACGCGCCCCTCTCGTAGTCCAGGATCCCCTCGTCCTTGAATTTCCGTAGGTGCTTGTTCACCGACTCCCTCGTCGCGCCCACCATCTCAGCCAGCTCCCTCTGGCTTAGCTTTATCTCCACCACCTCGCCCTCCTTCTCGGGCTGGCCGTACGCGTTGGCCAGCTCCAGGAGCCTCTTTGCGAGCCTTGCGGGCACGTCGAGGAAGCAGGTGTCGCCCATGAGCGCGTCGGTGCGCCGGAGCCTGCGGGAGAGGATTCCCAGCACGTGCCTCAGCGCGTCCGGATGGTCCGTTAAGAACTCCAGGAACTCGAACCTGCCCAGGGTCAGGAGCCTGGTCCACTCCACCGCGACCGCGGACGCAGACCTGGGCTCGCCGTCTATGAGGCTCAGCTCGCCGAAGAAGTCACCCTCCGAGAGGATGGCCAGGATGATCTCGCCGCCCTCCTCCGAGGGAAGCACGATCTTCACCTTGCCCTTCTGGATGATGTAGAACTCGCTGCCTTCCTCCTGCTTGCGGAATATCACTTGGCCCTTCTCGAAGCTCACGGGGGCCAGGTGCTGGGAGACCTCGGCCTTCATCTTGCGGCTCAGAGGGGCAAAGAAGGGGACCAGATCGAGGTACTCAAGGTAGGTTTCAATCATAATTCCCACCTCAGATTCTAAACGCGGGTGAAGGTAAAGAGCCGGCGGGCCGCAGGAAGCGCAGGAACCGGCGTCCATTCCGCAAGGATGGCAAGACCCGTCCGCCCGGCCTGGGACGGACGCGGCCCAAGGAACATCGGTATTTTAAGCCCCTTTACAGGGCACGGCTTTTTCGTTGGCCCGGGCTTGTTGCCCCGGGGGAGAAGGCCGGGACCTAGTGGCCTTCGGGGAACACGAACCGCTGCCGGGAGTATTCCCATTTGGGGCCGGGCACCTCGCGGGGCCCTTCCGCTTCTCTGTAGAACTCCGCTTCTGTCGTGAGCTGGGCCATGGCTCCCGCCGCGTCCCCGGGCAGGTTGCCGAGGCCGAAGGCTTCCATGAGCATCACCAGGCCCGACATCGCGCTCTGGGCTTCTGCCGGCGGCGGAAGAACCCGCGCGGTCTTCTGGATGCGCCTCTGGGCAGAGGTAAAGGAGCCGTCCATCTCATAGAAGGTCGCGGTGGGCAAAACCACGTCGGCCATCTTCGCGGTCTCGGTCATCCGGGTGTCCATCACCGCTAGGAACTCGAGACCTGTGAGCCCCTCCCTGACCTGGCCCCTGCCCATGACGTCGGAGAGCAGGTCCGACTCCATCACGAGCAGCCCCTTCAACGCGCGCTTGCCGGTCATGGCCTCGAGGCTCAGGCCGGGCTCCTCAAGGGGCTTGTGGCCTGGAGCGAGGTCCGGGGCCGCGCCCGCGTCGAGCGCGCCCTGGAAGTTGGGCCGCTTGTAGAGCGGGAAGATGCCTCCCCGGGGGTCGTGGAGGCTCCCCGTAAGGAAGCCCAGCGCGGCCGCGAGCCTGGCGTTGATCTCCGCTTCGTCGCCCTCCAAGAACACGTCGCCGAACATCACGGCCAGCGGCCTTGATTTGAATATGGTCTTGGCCGCGGCCTCGAAGAGCGCTCCCTCCACCCCGGTCCTCTCCGCGAGGTCGTCTATCTCCACGGAGTCGAGGAGCTTTAGGAACCCCGGGTAGCCCTCGGCCCCCTTGACCTCCTCCTCGTCCCACAGCCCCTGGTCCCTGGCCGCCCTCAGGATCCCCAGCAGGGCCTGGTAGTAGGTCTCGCGGCGGGGGTTCAGGGTGATGAGCGCGGACTCGGCCAGGTCGTTGGCACGGTGGTCCACCACGATGAGCTTCACGCCGT
>JARFUL010000004.1 GCA_029289015.1 Syntrophobacteria bacterium
GAGGTAGACCGAAACCTTCTCGTCAGGGAGGCCGCGCGGGCCGGTATCATTATCGCGGCGGACGGCGGGGCCAACCACCTTCATGGAGCGGCCCTTACCCCGGCCGTGGTCCTGGGGGACCTCGACTCCATACGGCCCGACGTGCTGGATGATCTTCGCGCCGGGTCCGTTGAGGTGATGGGCTTTTCAGAGGACAAGGACTTCACCGATACGGAGCTGGCCCTGGAGTATGCCCTGAACCTGAACCCCGAAAGGGTTTACCTGGTGGGCGCGCTGGGGGGCAGGCCCGACCACGAGCTGGCCAACCTGCAGCTCCTCACCAGGGGCCTAGACCGCGAAACCGAGGTAATCCTGCTCGCGCCGGGGCTCAGGGTCTTCGCAATCGGGAAGAGGGCAAAGATAGAGGGCTCGCCCGGCGACACGCTCTCCCTTCTTCCCCTGTCCGAAGGGGCCTCGGGAGTCACCCTCAGCGGGCTAAAATACCCCCTGAAGGACGGTGAGTTCGAGCTGGGGCGTCCTTTGGGCATAAGCAACGTATTTATTGATAGAGTCGCAACGGTTGAGGTGAAGAGGGGCAGGCTCCTCGCGTTTCACTTCTCGGGTGGCGCGGTCTCCTGAGAAGGGGTTATCCGGACGTCATCTTTATGCCGCCGAACGCGAGGATGGAGAGCGAGGAGAGCCGCATGAGGAGCTTCACCGACATGATCGCGTCTTTGGCGAAAATCCCCTTGAGAAACACGGTGAGGTCCGCAAGCGCGATGAAGAGGATCGCGAAGATGATTATCTTGCTCAGCTGGGCCAGCCGTCCTCCCCTGAAGTCCCTGTTTACCCTGGTGTAGATAAGAATTATCAGCCCGTAAAACAGGGTCAGGCCCAAAAGCAAAAGGGTGGCTGTTTCCATAGCTGTCTCCCCTATCTCTTCTTCCTGCCGAAGAGCCCGCGTTTCTCCTTTTTACCTTCCTCGAAACGGTCCAGGACCTCCTTGAGCGCGTCGAGGTCCAGCTCCTCTCCCTTGTACTTCTTTACATATCCCAAAACCTTCTGGGCCTCGTCCACCGCCATGAGCACCATCTTGCGCCCCAAGAGGTCGGTGGACCTGGTGAGGATCGAGTTGATGAGGCTGCTGAAGGCCTCGCCTACAATGCCCGAGCCTTCCCTGTTGAGCCTCTCCTCGAGCTTTCCCGTAACGGCCTGGACGTTCCACTGGGTGCCCTTTCTCAGGTCAAAGGGCTCCACCACATCCTTCTTCTGGGGGGTCAGGCGGTCCAGGGACTGCTCGAAGAGGTTGAAGAACTTCTCGCCTATGTCCCTTTCCAGGTTCTGCCGGATGGCCTGGAGCACGTCCCCGTAGACCTCGAGGAGCAGCCCGGCCTTCTCCATCTCGG
Organism: Syntrophobacteria bacterium; assembly: GCA_029289015.1. Taxonomy (GTDB): domain Bacteria; phylum Desulfobacterota; class Syntrophobacteria; order JARFUL01; family JARFUL01; genus JARFUL01. The sequence goes on from JARFUL010000004.1 coordinate 1,386, forward strand.
GGGGTGCCTCGTCGTCCGGCAGGGGGGCCGGGGTCTTTATCTCGTCCGAGAGCTGCACCAGGCCCGCGGTGACGAGTGAGTAGAGCATCTTGTGGGCCCGGTAGGTGTCGAACCCGCTCTCCAGCACGATCTCCCTGACGGACCTGTGGCCGCCCACGAGATCAAGGAGCCTGATCTTGTCCTCGGACACGTCGGACGGGGGCTCCTTTCCCGAGACCCTCAGCAGGATGTACAGGTCGTGGGGGATGTACTCCGAGAACATCTTCCACTCGTCCAGCCTCCTCGTGGCCTCGAGGATTATGGAGACCGGATCTATGTCGGCTGCGAGGCCCGCGGAAATGGAGACCGGTTTCTCGTCGAACTCGAACTTGCCCTCCTTGAGGAGGAATATCTCGCACACGATCTCCTTGGCCTGGTGCTGGAGGTAGTTGAGCAGGGATTCGTGGGAGATGGTCCCGGACTCCACCAGCACCTTCCCGAGCATCTTCTTCTCCCTCTGGGCCTGGATGAGGTGGCCCTGGAGGGCCTCCTCGGTGATGATGCCCCTGGTCTTGAGGAGGTGGCCGAGCTGGAAGTTCTTCCTCGGGCAGGTAGCGTAGACGATCCTGCCCTCCTTGAAGAAGACGTTGAACTTGTCCGCGGGGGATTTTACGTCGAGAATTCCCGACTTGCGGTCGCCGGCCAGGAGCTGGAGCACGCTGGCAATATAGAAGCTTTCCAGGTCGCCTTTCAGGGTCATTGGGACTGGCCTTGAGGGTTTGGATTGACGGGTTGTTGAAGATTGTAGGTGCTTTGGGTCCCGATGTCAATCTGGTTGAAGGCTAATTGTCACGGCTCCATGGACATGAAATCTCCGGCCAGCGCCGCGGCCCTTTCGTGCTCCGAAGGGTTGAGCCGGATGAGGCCGGGCTCCTTCTTGAGCCAGGTGAGCTGCCTCTTCGCGTAGCGCCGCGTGTCCCGCTTGATGAGCCGCACCGCATCCCCCAGATCGAGCTCCCCGGCCAGGTGCGCGGCCAGGTGCCTGTAGCCCAGGGAGGTCATGGGCTTCGCGTCCCTCGGGACCCCGGAGCCAAGAAGCCCGGCCACCTCCTCAAGGAACCCCAGTCCCATCATCTCGTCCACCCGCGCGTCTATCTTCCCGTAGAGCTCTTCCCGGTCCAGGTATAGGCAGAACCCCAGGGTGCTGTAACCCCGCCCGCTGAACCGGTGCAGCCCGGTGTGCCTGCTCAGGGGCAGACCGGTGAGCTCCAAGACCTCGAGGGCCCGGACTATCCTCACCAGGTCGTGGGGGTGGATCCGGGCCGCGGACTCGGGGTCCGCGTCCTGGAGCCGGCTCCAGAGCGCGCCTCGGCCTTTGTCCTTCGCCTCTTCCCTGAGCCTCTCCCTGAGCGCGGGATCCTTCGGCGGGCCGGGGAAGAGCCCCTTGACCAGGGCCCGGACGTAGAAAAAAGTGCCCCCCGCGACAATGGGCGCGCGGCCCCTCGCGGTTATCTCCCTTGCCGCGTCCCGGGCCAGGCCGGCGAATTTCGCCGCGTCGAAATCTTCGTCAGGGTCCAGAACGTCCACCAGGTGGTGGGGAACCTCCGCGAGCTCCCCTGGGCCGGGCTTGGCGGACCCTATGTCGAACCCCCGGTAGAGCTGGACCGAGTCTGCGTTGATTATCTCGCCGCCCAGGTCCCGGGCCAGCCGGATGCCGAAGCTGGTCTTGCCCACCCCGGTGGGCCCCATGACCAGGATGAGCCTCACCCGGACGGCCCCCTCTCTTTCCTGCCGAAGAGCGCGGCGAGCTCCCCGGAGGTTATCTCGCGCCAGAGCGGCCTTCCGTGGGGGCAAGAGGACGCGACGTTCAGCCTGTCGAGGCGTCTTAAGAGCGCGCGCATCTCATCCTGGGAGAGCCGCTTGCCCGCCTTGAGCGCGGCCCTGCACGCGAGGTCCGAGCGGAACTCCGAGAAGAGCTCCTCCTCCCTGGGCCGCGCGCCCGTCTCCAGGGCCCGCTCTAGGGAGGCCTGGATGAAGTCCGCGGCCTCCCGCGCGTCCACGGCCTGGGGGTGGGCCCGCATGATGACCGACCTCTCGCCGAAGGGCGACAGGTCGAACCCCAGGGTCTTGAGGGCCGGCTCGACCCTCTCCAGGGCCTCGGCCTCCCCGGGGTCGAGGTCCAGGACCACGGGCTCGGCCAGGCTCTGGGAGGGGACCGCGTCCGTGAACCCCAGCTCCTCGTAGATGATGCGCTCGTGGGCCGCGTGCTGGTCTATGATGACCAGGGAGCTCCCCGTGTCGGCCACGATATAGGAGGCCGCGACCTGGCCCAGGGGGTTGAGGGAGGAGAAGAAGCCCGGCTCTGCCTCCGCGCCGGACACGAACTCCATCCGGGGCTGCTCGGGCACGGCCGCGCGCGGCTCCATGATCCCGGGCCCGGCCAGGGGGGCCGCGGGCTGCTCCCGCGCTTCAATAGCTCCCCTGGGGGACCACCTGGACATGTCCAGGCCGGCCAGCCCCCGGGCCACCGCGGTGAGCACCGCGGCGAACACGTCCCCCGTGGTCCTGAACCGGACCCTCTGCTTGGCAGGGTGCACGTTCACGTCCAGCATCTCGGGCGGGAGGTAGACGAAGATCGCGGCCAGGGGATACCTGCCCCTGGGCACCCGGGTGGCATACCCTTCCAGCACCGCCCGGTGGATCAGCGGGTCTTTGATCTGCCTGTTGTTCACATAGAAGAACAGGTGCCTGGAGTCGGCCCTGGTGGCGTGGGGGGGCATTATCAGCCCCGTTACTCTTATCCCGTCCGCGTCGTGCTCTATGGGGATGAACTCCTGTCCCCTGGACCGGCCGAAGACCAGGGCCAGCCTCTCGGCAAGCGGCTGGCCGCCCCGGGCCGCAAGGAGCCTGCGGCCGTCGTGGGTGAGCTCGAAGGAGACGTCGGGCCTTGCCACCGCGATCTTGAGGAGCTTGAGGTGGGAGTGGGCCAGCTCCACCTTGGGGGACTTGAGGAACTGCTTCCTCGCCGGGGTGTTGAAGAAGAGCGAGTCCACGGTGACCGTGGTGCCGGGGGGCGAGCCCGCGGGCGAAACCTCCACCACCTTGCCCCCCACGGCCCTCACCAGGGTGCCCTCGCTCAACTCGGGCCTCCGGGTGACGATGGTGACCTTGCTCACCGCCGCTATGGAGGATAGCGCCTCGCCCCTGAACCCCATGGTCTCCACAGCCACGAGGTCCCTCTCGGAGACGATCTTGCTCGTCGCGTGCCGCTCGAGGCTCAGGAGCGCGTCGTCCTGGTCCATGCCCTGGCCGTTGTCCGCGACCCGCACCCTGCCGCGGCCCCCTGCTGCGAGCTCTACGGTGACCTTCTTCGCGCCCGCGTCCAGGGAGTTTTCCACGAGCTCCTTCACCACGGACGCGGGCCGCTCCACCACCTCGCCCGCCGCGATCCGGTTTATCACCGACTCTTCAAGAACCCGTATCTTTCCCAATCTTTTCCTCCGACCAGATAAAAATACCCCAAACCCGGCCTCGGCGCAACGGTTGGGCGTCACCCCTTTTTGATTGACAAAACCACACAAATAAACATAGCTTGAATCTTGCGGTTTTGGCATTTGAGAGCCCGTTCGAACAAACCTACCCCTCCAAAAATCTTGTGCCTTATAAGTCAGAATTAAAAGATTTTCTCTCGTTGGTGGCCAACACCTTCGACGCGTACACCGCGGCGCTATTCCTGGCCTGGGACGAGGAGCTCCGCCTGGTCGAGTTCATCTCCCTCGGGGACTCGGTGATAGAGGACTGCTCATTTTCCCACCCGGACGGCGGCCTGGTGGGGTGGGTCGCGAAGAACAACAAGCCCTTGAACCTCTCCCACTTCGAGAAAAAGGGCGCGCAGCTCTTTCCCTTCTACCGGAAGGAGGAGCCCATACGGTCGTTCATGGCGGTGCCCATAGCCGGCGAGAAGGGCGTTCTGGTGGCAGACTCAAAGAAC
>JARFUL010000005.1 GCA_029289015.1 Syntrophobacteria bacterium
GACGGAACGCGGCCTTGACCACCGTCTTGAAGAGCTCCTCGTCCGCGAGCGAGGGCGATGGGTCATGCCTGGGCCTCAGGGCAAGGACCGCGGAGTGGACCTTGGGCCGCGGCACGAAGCTTCCCGGAGCCAGGGTCAGCACCTTGCGCACGGTGAAGAAGTGGTTGAGAAGCACGGAGAGGGTGCCGTAGCTCTTTTTACCCGGCGGCGAGGTTATCCTCTCGGCCACCTCGAGCTGGACCATGAGCACCGCGAGAGAGCATATCTCGTGCATTGACGCGAGGTCATAGAGAAGCCGGCCCGATATGTTGTAGGGGATGTTCCCCGCGAGCTTGAACCTCTCCCCCCACTCCCCAAAGAGCCTCAGGTAGTCGTACCTCAGCGCGTCCACCTCCACCACCTCGACGTTCTCTGCGTACCTGGGAACGATCCTCTCCCTCAGCAGGGCCGCGATGCCGGGGTCCTTCTCCAGCGCGACGACCTTTGCGGCCCCCCTGGCCATGGGCACGGTAAGGATGCCGGGGCCGGACCCCACCTCCACCACCAGCTCGTCACCGGAAAGCTCCAGCGCGGCAACTATCCTGTCAACCGCGCCCGGGTCGGTGAGAAAGTGCTGGCCCAGACCCTTTTTGGGCTTGAGGCCCGCGTCCTTGAGGAGCCTCATGGGTTTCGGTGGAGAGCTCATTTGCTCTAGCCTTGTGCGGGGTGGTCGGGGTCGTCCTTGCCGCCCGACTTACGGGCCCTGTGCTCCTTGAGGCGCCGGCGCGCGGCCCGGTAGCCCTTTATGGCCTTCAGCCCGAAGTGGTAGGTGATGGGGAAGGAGGCCAGCCCGGCCGCGATTCCTCCCACCCAAAGGGGCAGGAATATCTCCAGGCCAAGCTGTTTCATCTCGCCCCATCCCTGGGGTATGCGCAAAGACTCGGTTATCTCGATGCCCAGCATCTTGGCCCCCACGAAATAGGTAAACCCGTATAGGATGGGCGCGGAGAGCGGGTTGCTGATCCAGACCCCCAACAACGCGGAGATCTTGTTCTGCTTGAAGATGGAGGCCACCACCAGCGCGATGGGCATCTGGATGCCCATAGTGGGGGTGAACCCTATGGCAATCCCCAGGGCCAACCCCCTGGCCACTTCATGGGGTTCGCCGTGGATGCGCATGAACCGGTCGTAGAACCTGAGAAGGGGCTCTTTGAGCCGCTCGGGTAGGGGGATGCGCTCCGCCCAGGGATGGTCTTTTAAGAGCTTCTTCATGGGGACTAACCCGAGGATTCGGGCCGCGGGTCGGGGAAGGGCTCTTTCAGCGCCTTTTTCCTGGAGTACGCGTCAAAGTCCAGCACAGACCCGTCAGGGTTGTCCTTCAGCAGGTGGTATCCGGCCGCGGCCACCATCGCGCCGTTGTCTGTGCACAGCTCGATGGAAGGGAAGTAGAACCTGAGCCCCCTGGCCTGGGCCCTGGCCTCGAGAAGCTCCCGAAACCTCAGGTTCGCGGCCACCCCTCCCACCGCGGCGATGCCCTTGACGCGAGAGCGCACCGCCGCGTCCACCCCCTTTTGGGTGAGCACGTCCACCACCGCCTCCTGGAAAGACGCGGCCACGTCCTCCCTACTGAGCTCCGAGTCCCTGGAGTATCCCTTGAGGTAGTTGGCCACCGCGGTCTTGATCCCGCTGAAGCTGAAGTCGAAGGAGTCGTGCTTGGCCAGTGCCCTGGGAAAGGGGATGGCCTCGCGCGAGCCCTTTTCCGCCAACCTTTGGATCGCGGGGCCTCCGGGATAGCCGAGGTCGAGCAGCTTGGCCACCTTGTCGAAGGCCTCCCCGGCCGCGTCGTCCCTGGTGCGCCCGATTATCTCGGTTTTGGTGTGGGAGGAGACGAGGTGGAGGTCCGTGTGCCCCCCCGAGACCAGGAGGGCCACAAAGGGAAACTCCGGGGGGTCGCGTTCCAAAAAGAGCGCGTGGATGTGCGCGCTGAGGTGGTCCACCGGCACGATGGGCTTGGCCGTGGCCAGGGCCAGCCCCTTGGCGAACGCGGTGCCCACCAGCAGGGAGCCGATGAGCCCGGGCCCCGCGGTCACCGCGAGGCCGTCCACCTCCGCGAGGCTCAGCCCCGCGCGCTTCAGAGCCTCGTTCATCACCGGGACCAACGCGTCCAGGTGTCGCCGGGAGGCCAGCTCCGGCACCACCCCGCCGAAGGGGCCGTGGAGCGCGTCCTGGGACGAGACCACGCTGGCCAGGACCTTTGTTCCGTCCTCAACCAGCGCGGCCGCGGTGTCATCGCAGGAGGTTTCGATTCCCAGGACGATCACATTCAATCCTTCAGGAACTCTTCCACAATCTCCACGTTCCTGGGGCTTCCTATGAAGAAGGGAACCCTCTGGTGGATCTCTTGGGGCTCGATGTCCAGGATGTTGCGCTTGCCGTCCGTGGCCCTTCCCCCGGCCTGCTCCACCACAAAGGCCAGGGGATTGCACTCGCACATGAGCCTCAGCTTGCCCGTGGGCATCTTGGGGTCCCGGAGGTTCGAGGGATACATGAAGAGCCCGCCCTTGAACAGGTTGCGGTGGAAGTCGGCCACCAGGGACCCGATGTAGCGGTCCGAGGGGGTCCTCCTGCCGGGCTCCGGGGTCTTTATGTAGTCCACCAGCTCCTTCATGTTGTCTTCCCAGTAGTTGTAGTACCCCTCGTTGACGCTGTAGATCTTGCCCTCCTCGGGGGTGCGGATGTCGGGGTGGGAGAGGAAGAACTCCCCGGCCTCGGGCATGTAGGTGAACCCGTGCGCGCCTTCCCCCGTGGTGTAGACCATCATGGTGGAGGAGCCGTAGATGAAGTATCCCGCGGCCACCTGCTTGCGGCCGGGCTGGAGCACGTCCTGGATGGTCACGTCGTTGCCGGGCCCCTCCTTCTTGAGGATGGAGAAGATGGTACCTATGGAGACGTTGACGTCTATGTTCGAGGAGCCGTCCAGCGGGTCGAAGACCAGGATGTACTTCCCCTTGGGATAGCGGTCCGGGATGGGGATTATGTCCGCGGTCTCCTCGGAGACCATCGCGCAGACCTGGCCGGTGCGCACGAGGTGGCGGATAATGGTCTTCTCCGCGAACTCGTCCATCTTCTGGACCTCTTCGCCCTGGACGTTGATCACTCCGGCCGACCCCAGGATGTCGGTGAGCCCGGCCCTGTTCACCTCCGAAGAGATGATCTTGGCCGCGGTGACCAGCGCGCTGAGAAGCTGCGCGAACGCTCCCGTGGCCTCAGGATGGGCCCTCATACCTAAAATAATGTGTTCGGTTACGGTCATTCCCCTTTGAGGCATGGCTTACCACCTTTCTGGCACCGTGTCCGACCCGTTATGCATAACGTGTTTATATGTTTAACTTTTATATTAATACCGGTAGCTTAAATAAGATAGCACTTCAGGGCCCCGGGTTCAACACAAAACTAAAGGGGCAAGCCTCGGGGATATACCCTTTCTCCTTGACTTTGGTCCCTTCCGATTTTA
>JARFUL010000006.1 GCA_029289015.1 Syntrophobacteria bacterium
GCACCATCTACGTTCTCGATGAGGAGAGACAGGAGATCCAATTCCGGGTGCTCAGGGGCAAGAGGACCGGGCCGCTCAAGACCATGACCCTGAAGATGGGGGAAGGGGTGGCCGGGTGGGTGATAAGCGAGGGCAAGCCGGTGATCATCGACGACGCGGCGTCGGACCCCAGGTTCGCGTCCCACTTTGATAAGGAATCCGGCTTCGAAACCCGGGCCATGGTCGCGGTTCCCCTCACCTACAAGGAAAAGACCGTGGGCGCGATCCAGGTCCTCAACCCGAAGTCCGGCGGACACTTCCACGATGAGGACCTCACGCTGCTGCAATCCCTGGGCAACATCGTGGCCGCGGCCCTGGAGAACGCCAGGCTCTACGAGATGGCCAAGAGCCGCTATGAGATGACCTCCGAGGAGCTGAGAGAGGTCCAGGCAAGGCTCATACGCACGGAGCGGATGGCCGCGCTCTACCATCTGATGAGCGGGGTGGCCCACGAGGTGCGCAATCCGGTGGTCTCCATCGGCGGGTTCGCGGCCCGGATGAAAAAGAAGCTCCCCCAAGACCACGAGTTCCAGAAGTACCTCGACATAATACTCGACGCGGTGGACAGGCTCCAGAGGCTCGTGGACGACGTTAAGGAGTTTTACTCCCTGGGCCAGGCAAACCCCGTCCTGGTGGCGCCGGATGATTTCCTGGACGAGTTCCTCTCCCGGTGGGAGGCCCGCATGGCCGACGCGGGGATAGAGCTGGTCAGGGATTACAACGGCCCGCTTCCCCGGGTCCGCATAGACCCGGACATGGTGCGCGTCGCGCTGGACAAGGTGCTCACCAACTCTCTGGAGGCCATATCCGGCCGCGGCGGAATCTCACTCAAGGTTCGCGCCCAGGGGGACTACCTGAAGATCAGCATCACCGACACTGGAAAGGGCATCGCCAAACACGACCTCCCCCACGTGTTCGATCCCTTCTTCACCTCCAAGACCCAGGGCGTGGGCCTGGGACTGGCCACGGTGCACCACCTCATAGCGGAGCACCAGGGCGAGGTGAAGATCGTGTCCGAGCACGGCCGCTCCACCACGGTTATCCTCAGCTTTCCCCTGGGCTAGGGGGCCGGCCCCGCGGCCGGGGGAGAGGTCCCCTGCGAGAATAGCCGCCGCGTGCCTCGCCCGGAAAACCGGACCGTTTCCCCCCAAATCGCGGCCGGACTTCGCGGCCCGGTCCCGGGAAAATCCATTTATCCGCCCTAACCTGGCCCTATGGGCACTCACTTCTTGACACTTTGGGTCACCTCATATAAATTAATGGCAGGCTTCTTATAGAAATAGTAGTTAGTATAAATAGTTATAAACATTCGACTCCGGCAGAGGTGTCCTTGGTGAGGGAGAAGAAATTCATTTTCATTACGGGAGGGGTGCTCTCCTCCCTGGGCAAGGGGCTTGCCGCGGCCTCCATCGGGGCATTGCTGGAAGCCAGGGGACTCACCATCACCATCCAGAAGCTGGACCCGTACATCAACGTTGACCCCGGCACCATGAATCCCTTCCAGCACGGCGAGGTCTACGTTACGGACGACGGCGCGGAGACAGACCTGGACCTGGGCCACTACGAGCGCTACATTTCGGCCAAGATGACCCGGGTGAACAACTTCACCTCAGGCTCCATCTATCACTCCGTCATCACCAAGGAGAGGAGGGGCGACTACCTGGGAGGCACGGTCCAGGTGATCCCCCACATCACGGACGAGATAAAGGAGAAGATCCATCTCGTGTCCGAGGGGGTGGACCTGACCATCGTGGAGATCGGCGGCACGGTGGGGGACATCGAGGGGCTTCCCTTCCTCGAGGCCATACGCCAGTTCGGAAACGACGTGGGCAGGGAGAACGCGCTCTTCATACATCTCACCCTGGTGCCCTACATCAAGGCCGCGGGCGAAATGAAGACCAAGCCCACCCAGCACTCCGTGAAGGAGCTTACCGGGCTGGGCATCCAGCCGGGGATACTCATCTGCCGCAGCGAAAACAAGCTGGCCACGGAGCTGAAGGAGAAGATCGCGCACTTCTGCAACGTGGAGGTGGACGGCGTCATCTCCGCGCCGGACGTGGAGTCCATCTACGAGGTCCCCCTGGTCTTCCAGAAACAGGCCCTGGACGAGAAGATACTCAAGCTTCTCAACATCTGGACCGGCGCGCCCTCGCTGGACAGGTGGCACGAGCTGGTGCGAAAGATACGGCATCCCGAGAGCGAGGTGACCATCGGGATAGTGGGCAAGTACATCCATTTGAGGGAGTCCTACAAGTCCCTCAACGAGGCCCTGGGCCACGGCGGGCTGGCCAACAACGCGAAGGTCAACCTGAGCTACATAGACGCGGAGGACCTGGAGGAGAAGGGCGCGGCCGCCTACCTGGGGGACGTCCACGGCCTCCTGGTGCCGGGGGGGTTCGGCTCCCGGGGGATCGCGGGGAAGATAGAGTCCATAAAGTACGCGCGGGAGAATATGCTCCCCTTCTTCGGCATCTGCCTCGGCATGCAGATGGCGGTGGTAGAGTTCGCGCGCAACGTGCTCGGGATCGAGGACGCGGACTCCGAGGAGTTCTCTCCCGAGACGCTGAACGCGGTGATCTACTTCATGCGCGAGTGGTACGACGAGCACAAGGAAGAGGTGGCATACCGCGACGAGACCACCTTCAAGGGCGGCACCATGCGGCTGGGCGCCTACCCCTGCAGGCTGGTGCCCGGGAGCCTGGCCCACGCCGCGTACCGCATGGATGAGATCAGCGAGCGCCACCGCCACCGCTACGAGTTCAACAACCGCTACCGCGAGCAGATGGAGAAAGCCGGGCTCAAGGTCTCCGGCATCTCGCCGGACGGCGACCTGGTGGAGGTGGTGGAGCTGGAGGGCCACCCGTGGTTCCTCGGGTGCCAGTTCCACCCGGAGTTCAAGTCCAAGCCCATGGAACCCCACCCGCTCTTCAGGGACTTCATCGCCGCGGCCCTGGCCTTCGCCCGACGAAGCGACGCGGACGAAGCGGTCCGGGCTGCAGCCAGGTAGGGGTCGATGGCCGGAGCCGATACGGGGGGGTGGAGGCAGCCGGAGGGGGGGCTCTTCTTTATCCTCGGTCCCTGCGTCATAGAGTCCGAAGAGATCGCGTTCGAGGTCGCGGCGCGGGTTAGCGAGCTCGCCCAGCGCCTCAACATACCCGTTATCTTCAAGTCATCCTACGACAAGGCCAACCGCACCTCCATAAGCTCCTTTCGGGGTCCGGGCATAGAGGCCGGGCTCAAGGTGCTCTCAGAGGTGAAGAGCCGGTTCGGGCTTCCCGTGATCTCCGACGTGCACACCGTGGGCGAGGCCAAAAAGGCGGCCGAGGTGCTCGACGTCATCCAGATCCCCGCGTTCCTCTGCCGCCAGACCGACCTGGTCACAGCGGTGGCCGACACAAAGAGGGCGGTGAACGTGAAGAAGGGCCAGTTCATGGCGCCCTGGGACATGAAGAACGTGGTGGCCAAGATAGAGGCCCGGGGCAACCGCAACATAATGCTCACGGAGCGGGGCTCCTCCTTCGGTTACAACAACCTCGTCGCGGACATGCGCTCCATAGTGGAGATGCGCGCGTTCGGCTACCCGGTGGTCTTTGACGCGACCCACTCGGTGCAGCTTCCCGGCGGCCAGGGCACCAGCTCGGGCGGCCAGAGGGATTACGTGCCCATGCTGGCCAGGGCCGCGGTAGCAGCCGGCGCGGACGGCGTATTTTTAGAGGTGCACCCCAGGCCGGAGGAAGCGCTCTGCGACGGGCCCAACTCGTGGCCCCTATCTGAGCTTGAGGGGCTGCTAAAAGAGCTTTTGAGGGTGAAGGAGGCAATTACATAATGTAGGGCCGGGGTTTACCCCCGGCCTCGGCGGCCTGTAAAATGCCGCGCGACGAGAGCTTGAAGGATTATCAAAAAGTAATGGCCAAAAAACTGGGCTTCCACAAGGAGCCGGGACAAAAGAAGAAGATAGAGGGACCATCTGCCCTTACGCGCGTTACATCGGATGTGCGCGAGAGGATCGAGAGGGTGAAGATACTGATTTTGGACGTGGACGGGGTGCTCACCGACGGCAGGCTCTTCTACCACGACGACGGCACCGAGCTCAAGGCCTTTGACGTGCAGGACGGCTACGGCATAAAGATGGTCCAGAGAGCGGGCATCGAGGTCGCGCTCATCTCCGGCAGAAACGCTCCCGCGGTGGACAAGCGGGCCAGGGACCTGGGCATAACCGCGGTCTTCCAGAACATCAAGAACAAGGTGCCGGTGTTCGAGTCCATCCTCGAGGAGAGGGGGCTTGCGCCCGAGGACGCGGCCTTCGTGGGGGACGACGTGGTGGACATCCCGGTGATGAGCAAGGTGGGGTTTTCCGTCGCGGTCGCGGGCTCATCGGAGCACGTCATCCCCGCGGCCCACTATGTCACGCTCGCGCCCGGCGGCAGGGGCGCGGTGAGGGAGGTGGCGGAGCTTATCATCGCGGTGAAGGGGCTCTGGGAGGAGATCCTGGGCCGGTACTTCGAGTGAGCCGGCATAAGGACCCATCCAGCCCCTGCTGGCAGAGGGACAGCGGGCCATGGCCGAGATTTCGACCCTGAAAAGCGTGAGGTTCGGGCTGGCCGCGGCCTTCGTGGGGCTTATCGTGGTGCTGGGTCTCTCCATGATGGTGAAGAGGGAGTCCGCGAAGAGTCCGCCGGAGTCCGGGCCGGCCCCGGAGGCGGGGACCGAGGCCCTGGCCCAGGGGCTCACCCTCACCGAGATGACCGGAGACAGGGTGCGCTGGAAGCTGGACGCGAAGATGGCGGTGCGCAAGAAGGAGACCAGCGAGATATTTTTTAAAGGCGTAAGGATGGTTTTGTACCTGGACGAGGGGGAGACCATAGCCCTCTCGGGCCCGCTGGGCAACTACCACCAGTCCACCCAGGACATGGATATCCGCGGCGGGGTGGAGGTGAGCTACTCCGGGGGCTATGTCCTGAAGACCGACTCCATCCGCTACGACGCGCAAAAAGGGCTCATATCAGGGGACTCGCGGCTCACGCTCACGGGCGGCGGCATCCGGCTGAAGGGCAGGAGCTTCAGGTTTGACATTGAAAGGGAGAAGATCTCGATTCTGGGTCCGGTGTGGTGCAGGATCGACACCAAGAGGATGGCGGATGCGCGCAAAAAGGGATAGATTTTCAGGTGCTCTCCCATTGGGGCTGGCTTTCTGGCTCGCGCTCTTTTCCCTTGTGCCGGCCGGCCTTCTGGCGGCCCCGGTCGCTCCCCCCGAAAAAAAGGGGATCGCGACGGGGAAGCTGCCCATTGAGATACGGTCCGACCGCCTCAAGGTGGTGCACCGGGAGGGCAAGATCGTGTTCACGGGCAAGGTGGTGGCCAAGAGGGGGGACGTGACCATCCATGCCAAGTCGCTCTCCGTGTTCTACGAGGTGGGTGAAGAGAAACAGGGCGGAAACCCGGGAACCGGGGAGATAAAGTCCATAACCGCGCTGGGGGACGTGCGCATCGTCCAGGGGGACAGGCTGGCCACGGGGCAGCGGGCCGACTACTATGAGACGGAGCAGAAGATAGTGCTCACCGGGTCTCCCAGGATATGGCAGGGAAAGAGCTTTGTCCGGGGCAAGAGGATAGTGGTCTACCTCCAGGAGGAGCGCTCCGAGGTGGAGGGCGACGACGAGGAGCCGGTGCGGGCCACGATCCACCCGAAGGAGAGACCCGAGAAGAGCGGCCCCAACAACTGAGTTTTCACGGGAGAGAGCCCCATGAAGGTTCTTGTGGCTTCGGGCCTGGTAAAAATATATAATAAAAGAAAAGTTGTGGATGGGGTAAGCCTCGAGATACGGCCGGGCGAGGTTGTAGGACTACTGGGGCCCAACGGCGCGGGCAAGACCACCACCTTCTACCTCATCGTGGGGCTCATCAGGCCCCAGGAGGGAAAGATATTCCTCGACGGGGAGGAGATAACCTCGCTGCCGATGTACCAGCGGGCGCGGCGGGGCATAAGCTACCTCCCCCAGGAGCCGTCGGTCTTCAGGAAGCTGACGGTGGAAGAGAACATAATGGCCGTGCTGGAGACCCTGGAGCTCCCGGGCCACCAGGCGCGGGAGAGGCTCAAGGTCCTGCTGGAAGAGCTGGACATAGCGCACCTGGCCAAGGCCAAGGCCTATACCCTGTCCGGCGGCGAGAGAAGGAGGGTGGAAATAACCCGGTCCCTGGTGACCAGGCCCATGTTCATGCTCTTGGACGAGCCCTTTGCGGGGATAGACCCCATCACCGTGGGCGAGATCCAAAAGATCGTGGCCGGGCTCAAGGAGAGGGGCATCGGGGTTGTTATTTCGGACCACAACGTGCGGGATACACTGAAGATCTGCGACAGGGCCTATATCCTCAACGAGGGCAGGATCCTGGAGGAGGGCGACCCGGAGAGGATCGCGTCCTCCGACGCGGCCCGGAAGTGCTATCTTGGGGAGGAGTTCCGCCTCTAGCGTAAGAGGCTGTTCAGGAACAATCGGGCGAGAACATGGCATTAGAGCTTAGACACCAGATGAAGATGACGCAGCAGTTGGTGATGACACCCCAGCTGCAGCTTGCGATCAAGCTCCTCCAGCTCTCCCGGCTAGAACTCCTCGAAACGGTGCAGCAGGAGCTTCAGGAGAATCCTCTCCTGGAGGAGGTGCTGGAGGATGAGGAGGCCAAGCCCGAGGTCAAGGCTGAGCCCTCCGATGACGGTCTCCCCGAGGTGGACATGGAGAAGGCCACCGTAGAGGAGGACTTCGATTGGGAGGCATACCTCCAGGAATACTCGTCACACCCGCCCGCGCCCTCCATCAAGGAGGATTTTGACAGCGCGCCGTTCTTTGAAAACAGGCTGGTGAAGAAGCCGGACCTGTTCTCCCACCTCCTGTGGCAGCTACGGCTGGCCGACCTCACGGAAGAGGAGAAGGAGATAGGGGTCCACATCATCGGCAACCTCAACAGGGACGGGTACCTCAGGGCGGACCTGGAGGAGATAGCCGCGGCCGAGGGGGCCGACATCGAGTTCATAGAGCGGGTCCTTAGGGCCACCCAGCGGTTCGACCCGGTGGGGGTCGCGGCCCGGGACCTGAAGGAGTGCCTGCTGATCCAGGCGGAGCTCATCTGCCCCAGAAACGAACTGGTGAAGACCATCATCGAGGAGCACCTCAGGCACCTCGAGCGGGGCGACCTCAGGGCCGTGATGTCGGCCACGGGCAGCTCTTCCAAAGAGGTGGAGGACGCGGTCTCCATCATCATCTCCATGGAGCCCAGGCCCGGGCGGAACATGTCCTCGGAGGATGTCCAATACATAAGCCCGGACATCTACCTCCACAAGGTGGACGACCGGTTCGAGATAGTGCTCAACGAGGAGGGCATGCCCAGGCTCAGGGTGAGCGAGTTCTACAGGGACGCGCTCACCGGCAGGATCGAGGTGCCCGAGGCCACCAAGAAGTACATCAAGAAGAAGCTCAAGTCCGCCGCGTGGCTCATTCGCTCCATCCACCAGCGGGAGAGGACCATCTACAAGGTCACCAAGGCCATAGTGAGGTTCCAGAGGGAGTTTTTCGAGAAGGGGGTGATCTTTCTCAAGCCCCTGGTGCTGAGAGACGTGGCCGAGGAGGTGGGCATGCACGAGTCCACCATCAGCCGCGTGACCACCAACAAGTACATCCACACACCCCAGGGGGTGT
The DNA here is from genome assembly GCA_029289015.1 of Syntrophobacteria bacterium. GTDB lineage: Bacteria > Desulfobacterota > Syntrophobacteria > JARFUL01 > JARFUL01 > JARFUL01. The sequence goes on from JARFUL010000006.1 coordinate 7,728, forward strand.
TTGAGCTGAAATATTTCTTCAACTCCTCGGTGGACGGGACCAGGGGAGACCAGGTCTCCTCGGAGGCGGTAAAGGCCATGATCCGGGAGATCGTGGCCTCCGAGGACAACAAAAAGCCCCTGAGCGACAAGTCCATCAAGGAGGAGCTCAAGAAGCGGGAGGTCAGTATAGCCCGGCGAACCGTCGCCAAGTATCGTGAATCATTAGGCATACTCCCTGCCAGCAAAAGGAGGTGGAAAAGGGGAGGACTGGGCGGTTTCAAAAGGTAGACACACCCGAAGGGCCCAGGGCCCACCAAGGAGGTAAATCATGCAGATATCCGTCACCTTCAGGCATGTGGACAGCTCCGAGCACCTGAAAGACTATGTTCATGAGAAGATGAGGCGGCTGGCCAAGTTTCTCGAGGACCCGGTTGACATTAACGTAGTGCTCTCTGTGGAGAAGTTCAGGCGCATAGCCGAGGTGAAGGTAAATGCTAACGGTTTTCGCATAAACGGGGTGGAGGAGACGGAAGACCTCTACTCCTCGGTTGACAGGGTACTGGACAAGCTGGAGGCCCAGGTTAAAAAGAAGAAGGACAAGATGTTAAGGGGCGGCAAGATGCGGGGTGAGCCCGCGTTTGGCGCCGCGGATCTCTCTCCTCCCGAAGTGGAGGATGAGCCCAAGGTGATCAGGGAAGACCTGTTCTATACCAAGCCTCTCGACATGGAGGACGCGATCCTGGAGCTTACGTCTTCCAAGGACGACCTCATAGTGTTCAAGAGCGCACGCACGGGCGTTATAACCGTACTGTACAAGAGGAAGGACGGGAGTATCGGGCTCGTGGAGGCCGAATAATCATTTTCGGCCGAGGCAAAGTATTCTAGGAGTGCGGCCATGAAGGTCTCCGACCTTTTGAACAAGAGAAGTGTGATCCTTGAGCTGGGCGCGACCAGCAAGATGGAGGTCTTGGAGGAGCTTGCCCGCGCGGTCTCCTTCGACGCGGAGTCTCTCGACCCTTCCCTGCTGGTGGAGGCCCTGAGGGAACGTGAGAGGCTGGGCTCCACGGGGATCGGCGACGGGGTGGCCATACCTCACGGCAAGGTCCAGGGGCTCGACAGGATGGTGGTCTCCTTCGGGCGCTCCACCTCGGGGATAGATTTCGAGTCCATGGACC
>JARFUL010000007.1 GCA_029289015.1 Syntrophobacteria bacterium
ACTTTCCACTACCATTGGGTCCTAAAAACACTGTTAATGGCGATATATTCTTTAATTCAACATCATACAGTGTTCTATATTTCTTTACACGTAGGTACTCTATCCTTGGAACTTCTTTTCTTCTTAAGTTCATTTAGCCTTACCTTTTTTTACTTAAGTTATCCATAATTTATCAAGGCTACTCCACCTGGTAGTTGGGGGCCTCCTTGGTGATTATCACGTCGTGGACGTGGCTCTCTCTCAGGCCCGCGGGGGTTATACGCATGAACGTGGCTTTCTTGCGCAGCTCCTCCAGGTTGTGGGCCCCCACGTATCCCATGCCGGACCTGAGCCCGCCCACAAGCTGGTACACCGTCGCGCTCAGCGGCCCGCGGTAGGGAACCCTCCCCTCGATGCCCTCGGGCACGAGCTTCAGCTCGCCCACCATGTCGTCCTGCGCGTAGCGGTCGCTGGAGCCCGCGCCCATGGCTCCCAGGGAGCCCATCCCCCGGTAGACCTTGTAGGTCCGGCCCTGGAACAAAACCGTCTCGCCCGGCGACTCGTCGGTGCCCGCGAGGAGCGAGCCCACCATCACCGAGTGCGCGCCCGCGGCCAGGGCCTTCACCACGTCGCCGGAGTACTTGATCCCCCCGTCCGCGATGATGGGAATCCCGAACTTTTCCGAGACCTTGGTGCACTCCATCACCGCGGTGACCTGGGGAACCCCCACCCCGGCCACAATCCTCGTGGTGCAGATGGACCCGGGGCCCACCCCCACCTTTATCGCGTCGGCTCCGGCCTTGGCCAGGGCCTGCGCGCCATCAAAGGTGGCCACGTTGCCCGCGACCACGGCAAGGCCCGGAAAGTCGGACTTGATGGCCTTCAGCGTATTGATCACGTTCTGGGAGTGGCCGTGCGCGGAGTCGAGCACCACCAGGTCCACCCCGGAGGCCATCAGCAGCTCGACCCTCTCGGGCCAGTCTTCGCCCACCCCCACCGCGGCCCCCACCCGGAGCCTGCCGAGCTCATCCTTGCACGCGTTGGGATACTTCTTCAGCTTCAGGATGTCCTTGATGGTTATGAGCCCCTTGAGCGTGCCCTTCTCGTCCACTATGAGCAGCTTCTCGATCCGGTGCTTGTGGAGTATCTCCTTGGACTGCTCCAGGGTGATCCCCTCCGGCGCGGTGACCAGGTTCTTTTTGGTCATCACCTCATCTATACTGAGGTCCATGTTGGTCTCGAACCTGAGGTCCCGGTTGGTGACTATGCCCACGAGCCTGGTATCTTTCACGATGGGCACGCCCGATATCTTGTAGTGGGCCATCATCGCGAGAACCTCGTGGACCTTCTGCTCCTGGTGCATGGTGACCGGGTCCACGATCATCCCGGACTCGGACTTCTTGACCTTGTCCACCTCCTGGGCCTGCATGCCGGGCCCCATGTTCTTGTGGATGAACCCCACCCCGCCCTCCCTGGCCAGCGCGATCGCGGTCTCCGCCTCGGTGACGGTGTCCATCGCGGAGCTGGTCACGGGGATGTTCATGGAGATGTCCCTGGTAAGACGGGTCTTGACATCGGTCTGCCTGGGCAGGACCTTCGACTCCGCGGGCACCAGGGTCACGTCATCGAAGGTAAGGGCCAGCTTAAAGTCCTTTTTTTCCTTGTCCATAGATATGTCTCCAAAACTTTCGGTTGTCGGTAAACTGAGACCCTCTTTCCCCGAGGAGCGGGGCCCACTCTTTTATCCCTGGGAATAAATCCGCTCCTTCAATCTTATCAGAACCCCTTCCAGAAGGCCCGCCTCGGAGACCACCATCTCCGCGAACCCGAAGAACTCCATCAATTTTATCACCAGCGCGAGGCCCGCTATGATGATGTCCTCCCGGCCCGGCTCCAGCCCGGGGATCCCTCTTCTCGCATCCCTGGTGAACCCCACGAGCCGCTTAAGGCACCCTTCAAGCCAGCCGAGGTCGAGAACCAGGCCGTCAACGAGCTCCCTTTGATACTCCTTCAGCCCGAGGCGCATCGCGGCCAGGGTGGAGGGCGTTCCCGCGGTGCCCACCAGGAGGCTGCGGTCGGAAGAGACGGAAAACTCGCGGGGGAGCTTTTTCAGCCCCTCTTCCACCTCACGGTAGATCTGGCGAACCTCTTCTTCGGTGGGCGGATCGGATATGAGATGCTTCTCAGTGAGGCCCACCACGCCCAGCCGGATGGACTCTAGGGCCTTGATGCGGCCGCGGTTGGCGAAAACCAGCTCCGTGGTCGCGCCCCCCACGTCGAAGACCAGAGCCTCTTCCAGGCCGCCGAGCCCAGCGGCCACCCCCTTGAGGGAGAGCCGGGCCTCCTCTTCACCGGAGATGATCTCTATATCGAGCCCGGTCTCCCGCTTGACCCTGGCCACGAACTCCCGGCCGTCCCGGGCCGCGCGCACCGCGCCCGTGGCCACTCCCCGGTGCGCGGCCGCGCGCTCCTCCTCAAGCACCCGCGCGTAGTAGGAGAGGGTCTTGAGGCTCGACTCTACCGCGTCCTCGTTCAGCGCTCCGCCGGGCGCGAGCCCCGTGCCCAGCCGGGTTATCTCCCTCAGGTACCTCAGGTTCCTGAGCCTGCTCTCTTCGGGAGCCGCATCGGCCACAAGGAGCCTCAGGGTATTGGAACCCACGTCCAGGGCGCCCAGCCTGAATAGCTCTTCCGTCACCTCTTACCGCCAATGCACGTATTCTTGAACTCAAGGATAGCAAAAGTTACCAGAAAGGAGAGCTCACGTAAAGTCCAACCATCATGCGCCTAAGGCCTTGAAATAAGTGACAATCTCAGCTCGACCCGCCGCAATGCGGCTATTCCTGAGGTATCAAAAAAGATAAGGTGTGCGAAAAAACCGGGGCCCGGCCTGTTTCCCCTCCAAATCTTTAACTAACACCCGCCAAAGGAAGTGTCAACCATATGGGGGAGCGGTTCCTAACTGTACCTCCTCCTGGCCAGCAGCGGGTCCAGAACCTCCCTGATGCCCTCGCC
>JARFUL010000008.1 GCA_029289015.1 Syntrophobacteria bacterium
AACCTATCGAGCCCCTCCTCGATGTTTTCAATGGAGTTGGCATAGGAGAACCTGAGGTACCCCTCGCCTCCGGGGCCGAAGTCTATGCCCGGGCTGACCCCCACCAGGGCCTCCTCCAGGATTTTGAACGCGAAGGAGTACGAATCGCTGGTGAGGTGTTTGGCGTTGGCCAAGACGTAGAACGCGCCGGTAGGCTCCACCGTGATGCCGAGCCCCATCCCCTTGAGCCTTTCGATCATGTAGCGCCTTCTTCTGTCGTAGGTGGTCCGCATGTTTTCTACCTCCAGGGCCACCTCGGGGGATTTGAGCGCGACGAGCCCCGCCCACTGGACAAAGGAGTTGGCGGAGATGAAGAAGTTCTGCTGGAGCTTCTGGAGCCCCCGGATGAACCCCTTGGGCGCGATCGCGTACCCCAGCCGCCACCCGGTCATCGCGAAGAGCTTGGAGAAGCCGTTCAGCACGAAGCTCTCTTGGGTGAACTCCCTTATGGTGTGCTCTTTGCCCTCGTAGACCAGGCCGTGGTAGATCTCGTCGGAGACCACCCAGAGCCCCAGGTCCGCTATCTGGGCCATCCTCTCCCTGGAGAGAAGGTTCCCCGTGGGGTTGGCCGGGGAGTTGATCACTATGGCCTTGGTCCTCTTGGTGATGCGCTTTTTTATCTCCTTCACCCTGAACTGGAACCCGTCTTCCTCATAGACCGGCACCCGGACGGGCTTTGCGCACACGAACTCTATGAAGTTGTTGTAGCAGGGGTAGCCCGGGTCTGCGAGGATCACCTCGTCACCATCGTCGAGGAGCGCGCCGAAGACCATGAGCATCGCGGGGGAGGTGCCGGAGGTGATCACCACCTCCTCGGGGTCTACCTCTACTCCGTAGCGGTCCAGGTGGTGCCGGGCCACCGCTTCCCTCATCTCCATTATGCCCAGGGAAGGAGTGTACCCGGTCTTCTCCTCCTTCAGCGCCTCAATGAGGGCCTCCTTGACGGGCGCGGGGGTGGGGAAGTCCGGCTCACCCACCTCCAGGTGGATAACCCTCTTGCCCTCCCTCTCCAGCGACTTGGCCCTCTCCAGGACCTCCATCACCATGAAAGGGGTCATCTTTTTTACCTTGCGGGAGATCAAAACGGGGCCCCCTGGCTGAACAAGAACCAGTTAACGGGTTTGGAAGTACTTTTTGGACCTTGAGGCTAAGGGCTTTCCCCCAGGAGCCTGAGGAGCCTGTTGGCCTCATTCTTGACGTCCTCCGGCGGCCTCTCTCTCAGGCACTCCTTCAGGGCCCTGGCCGCTTTTTCCCTCTGGCCCAGCTCGAGGTACACCTTGCCCAGGGTCATCTTTGCCCTGGGGTAGGGCTGGCCGTAGAGGATCGCCTTGTCGAGGGACTTCTTCGCGTTCTCCGGCTCGCCCCTGTCCAGGAACAGGACCCCCATGAAGTAGTGGGCGTCGGAGTAGTCGGGCACGAGCCTTATGGCCTGCGCATACTCCTTTTCGGCCTTGTAAAAGCTCTTTTGCTCGTGGTGGACCCGCGCGATGTTGAAGTGCGCGAAGTGCGGCGTGGTGTAGACCTCGTTCTCAAGCGCCTTCTCGTAGTAGCCCAGGGCCTTGGTGTACGCCTTGCGGTCGAAGGCCAGGTTGCCCAGTTGCAGATACGCCTCGGAGTAGTTGGACCTGAGCTTTACCGCTTTTTCGAAGTAGGACACGGCCTTGTCCGGCTCCCCCTTGGCCTGGAACGCGAGCCCCAGGTCGAAGTAGACCGACGGCTCCTTGGGGCAAGCCTCCTGGGCCTGTTTGAGGTGGAAGATCGCCCTGGGGATGTTGCGCGAGGCCAGGTAGCCCTCGCCCACGTCCCTCTCCCTCTCCATGATCTCGATCCTCTTGGCCTCGATCGCGCCGCACCCCGCGGCCAGCAGCACAAGGCACACCGCGAGGATAGCGAGCAGCCTCTTCCTAAGAGCCGTTTTCGTCATCGCAGGACCTCCGGGGACGGGTTTCGCCATGAATCTCAGAAATTGGTTCAGATCACCTTGTTGAGCGGATACTCCACTATGCCCTCCGCGCCCTCCTTCAAGAGCTTGGGCACCATGTCCCTCACCAATCCTTTGTCCACCACCACCTCCACGGACCACCACTCCGGGTTCGCGAGGTTGGAGGTGGTGGGTGAGGTTATGGCCGGGAGGATGCCCAGAACCTCCTTGAGACTGGCCTCGGGCACGTTCATCTTCAAGCCCACCATGTTTCGTGCCTTGAGCGCGCCCTTGAGCAGAAGCGCAATCTGGTCGATCTTCTCCTTCTTGAAGGGGTCTGCCAGCGCGGGAGCGTTGGTTATGAGCTGGGTGTTGGACACCAGGAGCTCCTTGACTATTCTCAGGCCGTTGGCCCTGAGGGTGGAGCCGGTCTCCGTGGCCTCCACCACCGCGTCGCAGAGCCCGGATATCACCTTGGCCTCAGTCGCGCCCCAGGAAAACTCCACCTTCACGTCTATCCCTTGCTCAGCGAAGTAGCGCCTGGTGAAGTTGGTGAGCTCCGTCGCGATTTTGGCGCCCTTGAGCTGGGATATGTCCCGGATTTCGGACTCCGCGGGCACCGCGAGCACCCACCTGACCGGCCGCTGGGACGACTTGGAGTAGAGAAGGTCGCACACCACCTCCACCGCGGAGTCGTTCTCCATTATCCAGTCCTTGCCGGTGAGCCCCGCGTCGAAGGTGCCGTTCTCCACGTACCTCGACATCTCCTGGGCCCGGCAGATGGAAACGGATATCTCGGGGTCGTTTATCTGGGGGAAGTAGGACCTTGAGCTCATGGTTATGTCCCAGCCGGACCTCTTGAAGAGCTTTACGGTCGCTTCCTGCAGGCTTCCCTTGGGGATGCCCAGAATTAGCTTGCTCACTTTTTGTAAACCTCCTTTGGATCGAATATCAAATCGCCCACCACCCGGGCTCCGGCCTCGGTAACCAGCTTGTGGAAGCAACTCCTCCTGCCGGTGTGGCACGCGGCGCGTCCCACCTGCTCCACCTTGAGCACCACGGTGTCGTCGTCGCAGTCTATCAGGATCTCCTTTACCTTCTGCACCTTACCGGAACTTTCGCCCTTGAGCCAAAGCTTTTTCCTGGAACGGCTGAAGTAGTGGGCCTTTTTGGTGGCCAGGGTCCTCTCCCAGGCCTCCTCGTTCATGTAGGCCAGCATGAGGACCTCGCCCGTCTCGTGGTCCTGGGCGATAGCGGGCACGAGCCCTCCCTGCTTGGCAAAATCGAGAAACGGGGGTTTTGGGTCCTGGTTCGGGCTCATGCCACCTCCTTGTCCTTTGGCCGAAGGAGCCCGCACGCGGCCCCGATCTGACTCCCGCGGCTCTCCCGGACCATCGCGGTGAGCCGCGCGGCCAGAAGCTTCTCCCTGAACGCGGCCACCGCGTCGTCGCCCGGCCGCTCGTGGGGTATGTCCGGGTGCGGGTTGAGGGGGATGAGGTTCACCTTCACCCGAAGCCCGTGGAGCAGCCCGATGAGCCTTTTCGCCATCTTCTCCGAGTCGTTCAGCCCTTTTATCAGCACGTATTCCACCGTTATCCTACGCCTTTTGGCCAGGGGGTAACTTCTCAGCGCGTCCATGAGCCCTTCCAAGGGATAGGCCCGGTTCACCGGCATGACCCTGGAGCGGGTCTCGTTGTCCGGCGCGTTGAGGGAGACCGCGAGGCACGCGTCCGTCTCCCGGCCCAGCCTGGCCAGTTTGTCTGTGAGCCCCGCGGTGGAGACCGTGACCCTGCGGGGCGAGAAATCCAGGGCCAGGGGATGAGTGATTATCCTCAGTGCCTTTATCACGTTGTCGAGGTTGGCCAGGGGCTCGCCCATGCCCATGAACACGATGTTGGTTACCTTGCGATGGCCCCTGAGCGCCCTCTTGGCCAGGACCACCTGGTCCACGATCTCCCCGGTGCTCAGGTTCCGGGAAAAGCCCATCTTCCCGGTGAGGCAGAAGGTGCAGCCCAGCTGGCACCCCACCTGGCTCGACACGCAAAGGGTCAGCCTGGAGCCGTCGGGAATGGCCACCGCCTCTATCTTGAG
>JARFUL010000009.1 GCA_029289015.1 Syntrophobacteria bacterium
CCTGCCTCTTGCGTGGGTGCACGCGGCGGGTGGAAAACCTTAAAAGTCACCTCGATTCAGAGCATCCTGGGAAAGCCATGAAAGACGGGGTAACAATACCCCTTTTTCGAGGAATCGGTCAAGGGATACGGGCCGGATCGCTACTTCGGAGTGGAACAAATCGGCCCGGGTGCGCTCGCGACATATTGGACAGTACGGCAGCGCCGCGGCTTGCCAATAAAAAAGCGCCCCCGGGTAGCTGCAGCGCACATTGGACACTTTATTATGGCGGAGAGAGTGGGATTCGAACCCACGGAACGCGGTAAAGCGTTCACACGATTTCCAATCGTGCCCCTTCAGCCGGACTCGGGCATCTCTCCGCGAGAAAATCCGGGGTTGAAATATATCAGGGAGAAAATCCATGTGTCAATAAAATGGCGGAGAGGGAGGGATTCGAACCCCCGTGCCCGGCTCATCACCGGACAAACCGATTTCGAGTCGGTCCCGTTACGACCACTTCGGTACCTCTCCACATCTATTTAATAATATAATACATTTCACCGGGTTTCGTAAAGGCGATTGTCCCGCGTGTAAAGCTCGCGCTCGTTGAAAAGCAGCCCGGTGCCGCTCATCTGCGGCTGCGGAAAAACTCTTTGAGCAGCCTCTTCGCGTCCTCCCCTAAAACTCCGGCCGTTACCCGGGGCCGGTGGTTGAGAAGGCCGTCTATGCCGATGCTGTAGACGGACCCGCACGCGCCGGCCCTGGGGTCGGCAGCTCCGAACACCACCCTTTCTATCCGCGCGTGGACAGCCGCGCCCATGCACATGGCGCAGGGCTCCAGGGTCACGTAGAGGGTGGTACCCACCAGCCGGTAGTTGCCCAGCTTCTTAGCGGCCTGGCGGATCGCGAGGATTTCGGCGTGCGCGGTGGGGTCTTTGAGCGTTATGGGGCTGTTGTGGGCCCTGGCGAGGACCTCCCCCGACGAATCCACGATCAGCGCGCCCACGGGCACCTCGCCCCTTTGGGCCGCTTGCTCGGCCAGGCTGAGGGCTTCCCTCATGAAGGCCGCGTCGTCGGGCTTTGCCATCTCAAGTCTCTCGGCAGGGAAAGGTTCTGGGTATTCGCGGCTACGCGCAAATCGCGCCGCGGCCGGGATACCGGTAGTCCGCGTAGGGCAGGCTAAAGGAGTTTTTCAAAAAAGTCCAGTGGATAAGCCGGCTCAGACGAACCTCGCCTTGCGCCATCCCTCGGCCCTTAGGTGCTGGGAGCGGTTCTTGCCCCAGTCCTTCATGGCCTCCATGTAGGCCTTGAGGTCGGTCTTGCCCAGCACGGCCAGCTTCTGCTTGGCCTCGTAGCTGTCCTGGAGCTCGGTGGGGCTGAAGCCGTTCCACGAGGAGTACCCCTGGTCAAAGATGGCGGAGGGGGTAAGCTCGGGCAGCGCGATGCCGCAGCGGCCCAGGTGCTGCGCGGCCACGTCCATATCAAAGGAGATGACCCAGCCGTTGTCGTGAACCATGTTGTTGGGGTCAAAATCGATGTCTGGGCTGCACTTGGGGCAGTAGAGCGCGTCTATCACCTCGATGGGCAGGATGTTGTTCTTGTTCATGATGTTGGCGGAGCTCTGGCCGCACTGGCACTCAAGAAGGGTGTTGACGCACATATCAGGTCCTCCTTTTAATAGTAACTTTTATATTTATAACCCGGATGGAGCCTGAAAAGAATACCGGCCGCGGCGCCAAAAAAAAGGGACGGGGATGCACCCCGCCCCGTTTGTTGCTCTTTTCTCTTCAGCCTACATGACCATCTTCCACTTGCCGTCAACTATCTTGAGGATCACCATGGAGTCGGTGCCCAGGCCGTTGTGGTCCTCCTTGGTGACGTTGTACACGCCGGATATGCCCACGTAGCCCTTGGTGGCCTCTATCTCGGCCCTGAGCTTATCCGCGTCGGTGCCCACCTTCTTCATCGCGTTGGCCACCATGTAGATCGCGTCCCACGCGTACCCGGAGTGGGTGTTGATGGGGAACTTTTTGTCGTACTTGTACTTGTTGTTGTAGATGTCTATGAACCCCAGGATCACCTTCTTCTGGGGGTCGGAATCTGGGAGCTGGTCTGCGGTCATGAGCTTGGTCGCGGGCATCAGGTTGCCCTCGGAAGCCGCGCCCGCCAGCTCGATGTAATTGGGGTCCGGGAGACCGTGGCACTGGAAGAGCGGCACGTTGATGCCGAGCTGCTTGACGTTCTTGGCCACGATGGAGCCCGCGGGCCCGATGGTCCAGCACACGATCACCTCGGCGCCCGCGCCGCGTATCTTGGTGAGCTGGGTGGTCATGTCCGCGTCCCTGGAGCCGAAGGACTCCTGGGCCACAATCGTGAGGCCGAATTTGGGAGCGAACCTGGTGAGCCACCTTTTGCCGTCCTTGCCGAAGCCGTCCTCCGCAGTGATGAGGGCCACCTTTTTAAGCCCCTGGGACTTCAGGTACATGTAGACCTTCTGTACTGCAATGGAGCTCCTCTGGGGGGCCTTGAAGATGTAGTTATAGGAGCCGAACTTGCCCCCCATGATCACCGGGTCGCCGCCCACGGTCATTACGGTGGGAATCTTCTTCGTCTCCAGGTACTTCTTCACCGCCATGCCGGTGCCGGTGCGGGTGGGGCCTATCATTGCTATAACCTTGTCCCCCTCCACCAGCTTTTTGACGGCCAGGAGCGCTTTCGTGGGGTCGCCCCCCGTGTCATAGGTGATGAGCTCAAGGGGACGGCCGTCGATCCCGCCCTCGTTGTTGATCTTGTCCACCACCATCTCGGCCACCAGCTTTGTGGGGGTCCCTATGAAGGCCGCAGGCCCGGTGAGCGCAAACATTGCGCCTATCCTGATGGGTTTTGCAGGCGCCTTCGGCGCGGGCTTGCCGCATCCGTAAAAGGCCAGCGCACCTACCATCATCACCGCGAAAGCCACTTTCAAAAGCTTCTTTTTAAGCATAACCTCCTCCTTGTGGGTAATATAGTTGGAAAGCAAAAACCTCGGTCAGATATCCATTACTGGTCCCTCGTGTCGAAGACCCGCTTGCTCTTGCTCTGGGTTCTGGGCAGGGTGCCGTAGCCCACGACCCTGATCTGGGCCCGCACCATGATCTTGCGCTTCACCAGGTCCGCCATGCTGCGGGCCAGGATTTCGTCCAGGGCCGGGTCTGCGGCCTCGTCCCTCTCCAGGACCACGATCATATACTCCCTGCCGTCGCCTCCCCTCTTCAACTGTATCTGGTACTCACTGCCCGCGCCGTCGACCCGGGAGACGAGCTCGTCCACCTGGCTGGGATAGATGTTCACCCCCCGAAACACGAACATGTCGTCGGAGCGGTCGAAGATCCTGTCGTGGCGGGGGAGCACGGACCCGCAGGGGCACCGGCCGGGGATCAGCCGGGTCATGTCCCTGGTCCGGTAGCGGATCAGGGGCGCGGCCTGTTTCTTCAGCGTGGTTACCACCATCTCGCCCGGGTCCCCCGGCGCGACCGGCTCAAGGGTGTTTGGGTCGAGGATCTCGAGGATGTAGTAGTCCGCGTGGTAGTGGATCCCCGTGTGCAGGGTGCAGTCGAGCCCGGCGCCGGGTCCGTAGAGCTCGGTGAGCCCGGGGATGTCGAACACGTGCTCAACCCCGAGGAGCTCCTTCATCCTCTCCTTCATGGCCGAAGACGAGCGCTCCGCGCCCATGATCACCTTTTTGAGCCGCACAGAGTCCCTGATGCCCCTGTTTTTCACCTCCTCGGCCAGGAGAAGGGCCATGGACGCGGTCGCGCAGAGCACCGTGGCCTCCAGGTCCACCATGACCTCGCAGTGGAGGTCTATGTTGCCGGGCCCCACGGGGAGGGCTGTCGCGCCGAGCCTTTCCACCCCGGCCTGGAACCCCACCCCCGCGCTCCAGAGCCCGTAGCCCACCGCTATCTGGACCCTGTCTTCCCTGGTGAGCTCCGCCAGCTCATAGCACCGGGCGAACATATCCGCCCAGTCGTCAATGTCCTTTTGGGTATAGGAGAGCACCTTTCTCTTGCCCGTGGTGCCGCTGGACGCGTGGATCCGCACCACGTCCTTCATGGGCACGCACAAGAGGGGAAACGGGTACCCCTCCCTGAAATCGTCGGCATTGGTGAGGGGAAGCCTGGAGATATCGTCATGGCTCTTTATGTCGTCCGGCCCCACCGCATTTTCCTCGAACTTCTTCCTGTAGAACCCGGAGTTGTTGAACGCGTGGCTCACGGTCCACTTCAGCCCCTCTAGCTGAAGCGCTGAAAGCTCTTCCTCGGTGTTGACTTTGGGCATAAAGGTTCTGTTGTTGGTCATTCGCCTTCCTCTTTGATTATGATCTTGTCGTTGTATCCCAACGCGGTAAGCCTGGATTCATCCATGACTTTCACCCTGGTGCCCAGCCCGATCTTTCTTCTCAGGGTCGCGCGGACCTTGTCCGCGAGCTCCGAAAGGGCGTGCCTGTCCATCCGGGAAGGGGCAACCCCCACGTGCACGGCCAGGCTCTCCCCCAACCCCTGCCGCACAGCCACCTCCAGCCTTATGTCCTCCACCTCGGGGAAGGACTCCTTGAGCACCGCGGCCACCTCCCCGGGCCGGATGTTGATGCCCCGGACCACCACCAGGGGATCGGTCCTGCCCGTAACCGGCTCCATGCGGGCAAGGGTCCTGCCGCAGGGGCAGGCATCCGTATCCAGGGCCGTAATATCTGACGTCCGGTAGCGGATCAGGGGGAAGCACTCCGCGGTGAGGGTGGTGACCACCAGCTCCCCCCGGCGCCCCGGGCCGAGCACCGCGCCGGTCTCGGGGTCCACCACCTCGAAGAGGAAGTGGTCCTGGGCCAGGTGCAGCCCCTGCTTGTGGGGGCACTCGAAGGCCATGCCCGGCTCCACCAGCTCCTCCACCCCGTATAGACCCACCGCGGTGATTCCCAGCCCCTCCTCTATCATGCCTCTGAGTTCCTCGGTCAGGGGCTCGGGGCCGAAGAGCCCGGCCCTGAGGAAGAGCCCGTCCCCCTCCTTCTTCGCGGTCTGAAGAATGCGCAGCGCGAAGGAGCAGGTTGTGGCCAGGACCGTGGCCCTGAAGTCCCGCATGATCCGGTACTGGAGCTCTGCGGAGACCACGGACGACGGGGCCAGGGTCGCGGCCAGGTGTTCCACCGCGTGGTTGAAGGTGGCCGCGCCGGGGAAGAGCCCGTGGTTGTAGGCCACCTGCACCACGTCCTTCCTGCCAACGTCCAGCCCCTTGTACGCCCTGGCCATCAGCTCGGT
>JARFUL010000010.1 GCA_029289015.1 Syntrophobacteria bacterium
GCGCGAATATATCTGTTTCGGTGTGGCGGGCTGCTCTTTCTTTGGCTTGGGATATGGTGAAAAATTAAGGTAGTGACAACAAACCTTAAGCCCACCTTATTAATAGGAGAATTGCGACGCTAACAGAATACAGGGCGGCACAAGACTACCAGATTCCAGGTTGGGATTACAAGCCAAAGGCTCGGGCGGGGTCCCCAAAACGGTGACGAGCCCGGTCAGGTTGCCACCCGGTTCCTTCCCGCGCGCTTGGCCCTGTAGAGCGCCCTGTCCGCGGCCTTGATGACCTCCTTGGGTTTCGAAGAGCCCTTCTTGGGCTCCGCGACCCCGATGGACACGGTGACCTTCACCTTCTTGCCGCCAAAACTCTTCACCTTGCCCCTTTGCTCGGGTTTGCCCTTTTTCCGGCCCCTGCCCCGGACGACGAAGGGGGTGGACTCGATGGTGCGCCTCAACTCTTCGAGGTGCTTCGCGGCCTCCTTGGCCCCCTTGCCCGAAAAGATCGCGGTGAACTCCTCCCCCCCGTACCGGAAGACCCTCGCGCCCCCGGACATCTCCATGAGCCTCGCGGCGATCATCCTGAGCACCTCGTCCCCCGTCTTGTGGCCCCAGGTGTCGTTGAACTTCTTGAATAGGTCCACGTCGATCATCGCGATCGCGTAGCTCCTCTTCAGGCTGCCGAGGGTCTCATTGAGGCCCCTGCGCCCCGCCAAAAGGGTCAGCTCGTCTATGTAGGCCATGAAGTAGGACGACTCCACTGCCCCGACGATGAAGATCAGGCCCGCGGCGAGAAAATAGAGTGTTAGCGAGGGGTTGGGGTTTTCCGAGTAGATGCCCAGAAACGCGGCTGAGAACGCGCCGAGGAACCCCGCGGCCAGCGCGCTCTTGCTCTTCAGAAACCGGATGAGCAGGAGACCGAACCCCAAGAGGAACGCCAGCGCGGAAACGGTGGAGATGTTCTTGAGCTTGAACCAGGAGCCGTGGTGGAGAAAGCCCCGGAGTTCGAGGGAGAGGTCCGAGACCCTCTTCGCGAGCCCCGGCGCGAGATCGTTCAGCCCGATGAGAAGCCCGGAGAACGAAGCCCCTTTTGGGGGGCAAAGGAGCAGCACCGCAAACAGTTGGCCCCCCAGGAGGAGCATTATCAGTATCCCGGGCGCGCTCGCGACGCGCCTCTTTTTGAGCAGCGCGAAAAGGGTGAGGTTCAGGGGAAGGAGGAACGCGGCCGCGGCGGGGATGGAGGGCCCGAAGGGCCCGGCCTCGAGATACCCCGGGCCGAACCCCATGAGCGCGAAATAGGCCAGTCCCAGGACCACGGAGGAGAAGACCACCCCCCCGTAGCCGTACCGCCAGCCCGCTATGGCCCCGATGGAGAAGAGTCCGTAGGGCGCAAAGGGCAGGATCACGATGAGCGCGCGGAGCTCCCTTACATGACCTATCCTCTGCATGAGCACGGGCCACTTGAAGACCGCGAGCGCGAAGAGGCCCAAAATGGCCGCGGGCCCGATGAGCGGGGTGATTGTGCGCTTCATGGAAGAAAACAACGTGCCTTTGCCCTCAATGCATCTTTTTGCTGCCAGATTCAATCAGGGCAAGTGTACCACCGGCCTCGGTTTCGCGTCATGCACTTTCCCCGGCCATTATCCCGGGGTCATAACTCCTTTTTGGGCCCCTAATCCCGAAGAATCATTCCATACTTTTTGGCTTTTTTGTGGGAGAAGGGAAGCTTTGTCCTGCTGTTGAAGACGGCCCCCCGGACCTTCGTGTTTTTAAACTTCGCTTTGGAGAAATCGGCGTTGCGAAGGTCCGCCCTCTCCAGGTTGGCCCCTTCGAAATAGCCCGCCCTGACAATTACCGCACCGAAGAAATCCGCGCCCTTAAGGTTTGCGTCACGGAAATTGGGCAGCATGTGCTTTGAGTATTTGAACTTGGCCTTCATCAGGAGCGCTTTGTAGAAGTTCGGCTGCTGGTAGCCTGTCTTGTGGAAGTTCGCCCTCCTCAGGTCCGCGGAGCGAAACACGGGAATCATCTGGCCCTTGGAGAAGCTGAATTTTGCGCCGGCCATCTGGGAGTTCTCGAAGTGGGCTCCATGGATATCGGTCTTTCGGAAGTCGGCCTTTCTCAGGTCCGCGTCCTTGAATTCCGCCTTGAACAGTTTCGCGGAATGAAATGAGGCCTGGTAGAGCTTGGCGCCGTTGAACTTGGCGTTGCGGGCCTTGGCCTGGCTCAGGTCAGCCTTGTTCATGACCGCGTATTCGAAGTTCGCGTCTTCCAGGTTTGCATTGAAGAAGTTGGCCTCCGTCAGGATGGCCCGGACAAAGCTGACACCCGGGGCATGCACGTTGATAAAGCTGGCCTTGCGCGCCAGGGCCTGCTTGAAGCTCGCGGAACGCCTGGTGCCTCCATAACCCCGGGAGAGCTTGGCGTTGGTAAAGTTTGCGCCCAACAGGTCGGCGAAGGAGAACGTGGACCCGCTTACGTCCACCCCGATCAGATTGGCGCCCCGCATCCGGTAATTGGTGTGGGAGAAGCCGTGGATGGGGTATTGGGGGTTTAGCTTGGTGCACTCGGCAAACTTGTTTTGCCGGTCCATCAACCCCTTGTTGTATCCCCGCTTGGAGCCTCGACCCTGCTGGTCGTAACAGCCCTTGCGGCTAGTATCATAGCGAAAGCCCGAATCATCGGCATAGGCCCACACGGCCACCATCAGGACCAGAACTGCCACAACAACTCTCTTCATCGCGATCCCCTTCCTTTATTATTTTATTTTATAAGGATAATAATCTGTCTTTAGTCACCATATCCCTCCGGGGAATCGGATGTCAAATCTCCTCTAGGCGCGGCTCGAAATATCGCCCGTTTTGCGGGCGCGGGCCGGCGGGGCAAAAATATAGGGGCCGCCCCCGAAAGGACGGCCCTAAAGTTGCGGCTTTTAAGCCGGGGGTTAGCCCACGAACTCACCCACCACGCTCTCCCACCTCTCTCCGGAGAGCTCCTTGAACACATCCGTGTCTATGGGGCCGCCGTCCGCCGCGACCCGAAGGTCGTCGGACATAACCTCTATGAGGCGCTCCCTCTCCTTCTCGATGAATCCCTCCGCGTCCTCCCCGGTCTTGAGCTTCTTGAGGTTCTTCTTGAGCTTGGAGGGCTCCACTATGAAGAGCCATCCCTCCTCGTAGGGCTCTTTGTTGATGAGCGCGGGTTTCTCCTTGATCCTCTGGTTTATGTGGCTCACCACGCCGCTCACCGGAGCCCTGAGCTTGACCGCGTGGCCGTTCTTCCTCAGCATCACCACGGGCTCGCCCTGGACCACCGGATGGCCGATATCGGGCAACTGAACGGACGCAAGGTCTCCCAGGAGGTGCTGGATAAAGTCGGAGACCCCGACCCGGACCCTGCCGCCGTGCTCTGAGCGGGCCCACGCGTGCCCTTCGTGGAAGTAGAACCCCTCGGCCACCTTGAACTCCATGATCTCCTTGATCACCCCCACCGGCAGCCTGGCCGGCTCCATCCTCTCCTGCATCTGCTGGTCGTAGTCGCAGGAGCCGCACTCGTATGCGCTGGGGCAGAGCTTGTAGTCAACGTGGCCCGAGATCATGTAGCGGCACACCCGCTGGGACGCGGGCAGCCTCAGCATCTCCTGGGCCCAGGTCCTGCCGAACTTCGCCTCCTGGGCGGCCTGGGCTCTCGCGACCTTGTTGCGAAGGGCCTGGTCATACTCGCAGGTGGGGCAGTCGAAGTTGAGGGTGCACGTCTTGTAGGAGACCACCCCCGCCTCCATCCACACGCACTTTCTCTGGCCCTCGGGGATTAGCTTGAAACCCTTTTTCGCTGCTCTGGCCATCTCCTCATCCTCCTTTTTCCCTGGGTCATATTTAAAAAAATCTGCCAATCTTTTGCCTGTTTGCCCATATAGACTGCCAGAAGTGTGCCAAGGGTTCTTTTGGGCGCAACAGATTGAAATAACTGGAGATTGCAAAATGGGGGGTTGGTCCCGGACTGGGGGATAATTCGGCAGCCCGGAGGTGGCCCGGGCTGTAACTATTTGAAATTGCAGCAGATAAAGCTACTTGTAGGGAAATTCGTCGTCATGCCGAGATTTTAGGCACACCAGCCTTTCCTCATTTAGATGGTCCGCGAGGAGGTTGAAGCAGTGGTGGCAGAACATGGAGGACTTGAAGTCCGTGTCCACTATCCGGGTGGATGAGTACATCACGCAGTGGCGGTTCCTGCAGTGGGTGAGGCCGAAGGTGTGGCCCAGCTCGTGGAGCACGGTCTTGTCCACCCTCTTGTAGAAGAGCCTGAGGTCTGGGGGGTTCTTGTAGAACTCCTGCCTGAGCCTCTTGAGGGAGACCACCGCGCAGCTTCCCGGGAGGTCGGCCGCGCCGAACACGTACTTGAACACCGGGATATAAATGTCCTCCTCCGTGAGCACGATGACCCTGAGGCACCCGGGGGTCACGAGCCCGGACGTGGATTTCAGGATGTCCCTCGCGTTGTACTGGCCCTTCTCCTCGTCGTACGCGGACTCGAGCGGCACGATGAGGGAGCTGAGCCTGGAGGGCAGACCTATAAGGTGGTTGAGGAGCGCGGAGGTCCTCTTCAGCACCTCCAGGTCTATGCGGCCGCCGTGCGCGCATATGAGAAGGTGGTCGAATGCCGGAACCTTCTTCTTATCAACTGCCCGGAGCTTTAAGGCCATACTTCTGAATCTTGTTATACAGCGTCTGCCGGTCTACCTCCAGCTCCCTCGAGGTCTTGGAGATGTTCCAGTCATTGCTGTTGAGCATCCTGATGATGTGGAGCTTCTCCACCTCCCTGAGCGACCTGGGGGACTCCTCAGGCTCCCTGTCTCTGAAGTCGAAGGGCAGGTTTTCGGGCGTTATCTCGCTGCCCTGGCCGATGACCATTGCCCTCTCCAAAACGTTCTTCAGCTCCCTGACGTTGCCCGGCCAGTGGTAGCCGTTGATAAGGCGCATGGCCGCGGGCGAGACCACCGCCTGGGGCAGGCCCAGCTCGAAGGAGAGCCTCTTTAAGAGGTGCCTGACCAGGGGAGGTATGTCCTCCTTGTGCTCCCTCAGGGGCGGCAGGTGGATCTGGATCACGTTGAGCCTGAAGTAGAGGTCTTCCCGGAACTTCTCCTCAGCCATGACCTTTTTCAGGTCCTGGTTCGTCGCGGCCACCACCCGCACGTCCACGCCGATGGGGTGCTGGCCCCCCAGCCTGACCACCTCCCTCTCCTCCAGGACCCTCAGGAGGTTCACCTGGGTCTTGGGGCTGATGTCCCCTATCTCGTCGAGGAAGATCGTGCCCCCGCTGGCCAGCTCGAACCTCCCCTTCTTCGCGGTCTCCGCGCCGGTGAACGCGCCCTTCTCGTGGCCGAAGAGCTCCGACTCCAACAGCGTCTCCGGCAGGGCCGCGCAGTTCACCGCGACAAAAGGGGCATGGAGCCTGGGGGAGTGGCAGTGGATCGCGCGGGCCACCAGCTCCTTGCCCGTGCCCGACTCCCCCGAAATAAGAACAGTAGAGTCGGAGGGCGCGACCTTGGTTACCAGGTTGAAGACCTCCAGCATCGCGGGGGAAACCCCGATGATCTCGTCGGGGCCCCGGCTCTTCTGCAGCTCCATCCTCAGGATGATGTTCTCCGCGACGATCTCCTTGTGGGCCACCACCTTCCTTATCTGGAGCTCCATCTCGTCCGGGTTGAAGGGCTTGACCAGGTAGTCGAACGCGCCCTCCTTCATCGCGAGGACCGCGGTGTCCACCGTCGCGAACGCGGTCATCATGATGACCTCGGTCTCAGGCGCGACCTCCCTTGATTCGATGATCACGTCGATGCCGGACATGCCGGGCATCTTGAGGTCCAGGAGCATCACGTCCCAGGTGTCTCTTCTCAGCATGCCCAGCGCGGCCGCGCCGTCCTCAGCGAGGCCCACCTCGTAGCCCTCCTCCCTGAGCCACTCCCCAAGGCTCTCCCGCACCGCGAGCTCGTCGTCAACCACCAGTACCTTCGGCTTCCTACCCAACTGAAGTCCCTCCCTAAAGTTCCGTATTCACCGCCACGGCATCGCCCGGCCCCCGGGCCTGCCCTTTGGCCTCCAGTGGAAGCCTGATGATGAATCTGCATCCCCGCTTCGCGCCCGGCGGCGGGCTGAGCACGTCTATGCTCCCCCCGTGGCGGGAGATAATGCCGTAGACCACGGAAAGCCCCAGCCCCACCCCCTGGCCCTCGCTCTTGGTGGTGAAGAAGGGCTCGAAGATCTGTCCGAGGTTCTCCCTCGGTATCCCGGGCCCGGTGTCCGTTATGGAGATGAGCGCGTCGGTCTCCGTGCGCCCCACGGACAACGTAAGGGTCCCGCGTTCAACCATGGCCTCGGACGCGTTGGCCAGAACGCTGAGGAGCGCCTGCTGCATCTGCTTGAAGTCGCAGACCACCTCCGGCAGTTCCGGGTCGAATTCCTTTATGACCTCTATCTCCTTCAAACCCAGGTCGTGGGATATGAGCGCGAGGGCCTTCAGAAGCACCGAATCCAGCGCCGCGGGCTTCATCTGGACCTGGGACTCCCTGGAGAACGCGAGGAGGTTCTTGACTATCTCCCCGCACCGGGCCGTCTCCGTGGATATCATCTCCAGGTTTCTCCGGGTCCTCGCCTGATCTTCGTC
>JARFUL010000011.1 GCA_029289015.1 Syntrophobacteria bacterium
ACCACATGAGGGATGGCTCGCGATGGCCCCTGCACCAAGGGCCGCGAGCCCCATTTTGTGATATTTCCCTTGATTATATCCCGACGCGAGGTTTAATATACGCCTAACATTCACCTTTTGCGCTGCACTGCGCCCCCCAGGGGGAGCAGTCCAGAATTTTTAGCCGGAGCTCAGCGGGACGAGGCGATGCCGGGATAGGGATTCTTGGGAGACGTGGCCCCATGAATCTCGAGCCTTTGGTCCTTATTGTATGAAACCCCATGGAGTGGAACAGAAAGGAGAGAGAACGTGGTCAATGAGATGTATACGGTGGACCAGATAGACGACCTGCCGGAGGTGTACCAGCAGATAGCCGAGGAGCTGGGCCTCGACGCGGCCCTGGCCCTGGGGAGGATGTTCGGGGGGAGCCCCGTCTATTTCCCCATCCTCAAAAGGGCCCTCATCGCGTCCAGGAACCGGGCCATCTTCGAGGAGTTCAACGGCGCGAACCACCGGGAGCTCGCTCGAAAATACCGGCTCAGCCTGAGGCACCTCTACAAGATCCTGAAGGACGAGCAGAAGAGGTCCCTTGCCGGAGGGGACCGCCACAGGCGGGCCGGGTGACTCCCGGCCGCCCTTCAAAAGGGCGCGGCTCGAAAGATTTTTCTCAGGCCATGGCCCTGAGGGCCTCCCGGGCCGCGTCCAGGGTCTTTGCTATCTCCTCGTCCCCGTGCGCGAGGCTCATGAAGGAGGCCTCGAACTTGGACGGCGCGAAGTAGGCCCCCCTTTGGGTCATCTCCCTGAAGAACCCGTTGTAGAGCCCGGTGTCCGTGTTGGAGGAGCTCTCGAAGTCATGGACCTCAGAGTCGGTGAAGAAGAGAGTCCCCATGGACCCCACCTGATTGATGGAGGCCGCAATCCCGGCTTCCCCGGCCAGGGCCAACAGCCCCTCGAAGAGCCTCCGGCACCTCTCGTCAAGTATCCTGAAGGACTCTCTATCCAGCTCGCTCAGGGTGGCCAGCCCCGCGGCCACCGCGAGGGGGTTGCCCGAGAGCGTCCCCGCCTGGTACACGTCGCCCGAGGGCGCGATCCTCTCCATGTACTTTCTGGGGCCCGCGTACGCGCCCACCGGAAGCCCGCCGCCTATCACCTTGCCCAGGCAGGTAATGTCCGGGGTTATGTTGTAGAGCTCCTGCGCGCCCCCCAGCGCCACCCTGAACCCGGACATCACCTCGTCGAAGATTAAAAGCGCGCGGTGGGAGGTGCACCTCTGCCTCAGACTCTCTAGAAACCCTTCCCCCGGCGGCATGCACCCCATGTTGCCCGCGACCGGCTCCACTATCACGCACGCGACCGTGTCCCCCAGATCGTCCATGGCCCGCTCAAAGGTTTCGCTGTTGTTGAAGGGCAAAGAGAGGGTCAGCCTGGCCAGCCCCTCGGGCACCCCCGGGGAGCCGGGTATGCCCAGGGTGGCCACGCCTGAGCCCGCCTTCACGAGAAAGGAGTCCGCGTGGCCGTGGTAGCAGCCGTCGAACTTTATTACCATGTCGCGCCCAGTGATCGCGCGGGCGAGCCTCAGCGCGGACATGCACGCCTCGGTGCCGGAGTTCACCAGCCGCACCATCTCCACCGAGGGCACCAGCTCCACTATCTTCTCGGCAAGCCGGGTCTCGAGCTCGGTGGGCGTGCCGAAGCTGAGCCCTCCCTCGGCCGCGCTCTTTACCGCGTCCACCACACTCGGGTGCGCGTGGCCTAAAATCAGCGGCCCCCAGGAGAGAACGTAGTCTATGTATGCGTTGCCGTCCGCGTCGTAGATATACGCGCCCTTGCCGCGCTTTACGAAGAACGGGTCCATGCCTACAGACTTGCCTGAGCGGACCGGGCTGTTCACCCCGCCGGGGATTATCTCTTGGGCCTCTTTAAAAAGCTCGAGGGACCTCTCCCTTTTCATGGTTCCTCCCTTTCCCCGAACTCCTCGAAGAAGTAGCGCATGGTGGTCTTTTTGAGCTCCTTCACGCTGAAGAGAAGCGCCCTCTCCTCAACGCCAGCGGCCTCGGCTATCTCCTCGACTATCTTGAGGCAGGCCTCCTCGTCCTTCGCGTGGACCATGGTGTAGAGGTTGTAGGGCCACTCGGCGCTCTTTGGCCTCTTGTAGCAGTGGGTCACCTCCTCGAAGGAGGACATCACCTCCCCCGCTTGGTCGGCTCTGGCCTCATCCACCCGCCACGCCACCATCACGTTGCCCTCGAACCCGGTGCGCTGGTGCTTCAGGGTCGCGCCGAACCTCCGTATCTTCCCGGACTTCTCGAACTCCCTTATCTTCGCGATGAGCTCCTCCTCCGGGATCCCCAGCTTCTCGGCCAGCGCCAAAAAGGGGCGGTCCGTGACCTCAAGGTCGCCCTGCAGCTCGTAGATGATCCTTCTTTCCAGCCTGGTGAGGCCCATCAGCTCTCCCCTTTCCTCCGAAAGACCTCGTTGTGGTAGGCCTCCATCAGCTCTTCCAGGTCGAGCACCCCCACCATCTCGCCTCCGGTCTGCCTGTCCACCACGGGCAGGGACCCGAACCCGGAGTCGAGGAACTCGGAGAGCGTCTCGAAGAGGTCGTCATCCAGGTCCAGGGAGGGGGACCTCTCCAAAAAGTCCTCCACCAGCAGGAAGTCCGTCAGGTCCTCGTCGTAGACGTAGGACCGTATCTTCACCGCGGAGACCATCCCCAGGTACCTGAACTCGTCGTCCACCACTGGATAGAAGGACTCGGTGGTGGTCGCGAAGAGCCTCTGCACGTTGTGAAGGGTCATGTCGTTGGGTATGAGGGTGACCACCCGGTGGGGATTGAAGATGTCCCGGACCTGAAGCTCCTGGAGCACGTTTACCGTCGCGTCCCCTATGTGCGCGGGGGATGCGAACTTGTTCATCACCTGCTTGTCGTAGATGGTGTAGCGGTGGAGCAGAACAGACGAGATCGCGCAGCTGAACATCAGGGGGGCCAAGAGATCGTAGCCGCCGGTCATCTCGCAGACCATCATCAGCGCGCCTATGGGCGCGTGGGCCACCCCCGCGAAGAAAGCCGCCATGCCCACCACCGCGTAGTTGCCGGGCTGCATCACCACCTGGGGGAAGTAGGTGTGCCCCAGCGTTCCCACGATGCCGCCGAGCA
>JARFUL010000012.1 GCA_029289015.1 Syntrophobacteria bacterium
GCCGCGGGGTAGACCATGGCCCCGGGCACGTCCCTTTGCCGGAAGAAATTTTCCGGTGACCTGACGATGACGTGCTTCTCCACGGCTATATGTTCCACCGACGCGAGGATCTCCCTGGCCAGGTCGCTCTCCTTTCTCGGGGTGCTGGCCACCACGATGAGATCGATGTCGCTGAACTCGTCCGCGTCCCCCCGGGCCTGGGAGCCGAAAAGGATGATCGCGTCCGGGTCGAAGCCGCGGACCACCGCGCTCTTTATGGCCTCGATATTCGTCCTGTGGGCTCTGTGAAAAACCGTATCCATATATCCAAGATTCAAAAAAAGCGGTCCTTTAGAAACCGGGGTTTCCGCGCACCTCCCCGCGAGTGAATTCTTACCGATTTTCGCACCTTTTTCAAAGGAAAGGGCCGGGGGGGAGGAGGGTGGAGCTTTCAGGGTAAAGATTAACGCGCCAAAGCCTTGGGGCGCGAACCTTTTTGCCTGGCGCTGAATTTAAAAGCGGCCCCAAAAAGGCCGCTTCGCGGGATCAGTTCTTTACGTCGGTCTCCCAGGTCAGCTCCACTATGAGGCTGGGGTCATAGGTTACGGTCTTATGGCACCTGGTGCACTTTATGGTCCTTGCCCCCAGGTCCGAAGGCCACAGGTGGCGGTACTTTTCCAGCACGAGGTTCGTTACTATCACCTTGAAGCAGTCTATGCAGTATACCTCGTCACCGGGCTGGTCCAGGGTGCAGGAGCTCACCAGGTTGTATATGGCGCACGGAAGTCCTTCCTCTCCCATATTTCGACCCCCTTCTCTTGCTTGCCCCCCAGGTCGCTATGAGAACATCCGGCTCAGTTTTTAAGTCGCATGATGAATGTGTAAACGTGACCTATATTCTATTTACTTATGAAATGCAGAAGGTTGCAAGCAGAATTTGCAGTATTACATGAATCTATTATGCGCCAGGTAAAAACCAAAAGCAAATGAATCTTGCAATTATGTTGGGCTGTCCGGCATAAAAGAGCCTTGCGTTTTTCATTGAGGAGCAAGAAATGACGAGCGCGCCGAAGCGGTATTGAAGGGCCAAATATAGTTGCTTCCGAACCAATGCCGGGCTGAAATACCGGCTCCCTATATGCACGTAATACTTTAGGGTGAAGACAGGATAATCCAGGGGGCTGTGTCCCGGTTTTGAGCCTGGAGGGCCCAGCTAAATCATGCAATAGAAAAAGAGGTTCGTTATAACTCCATGTTGGGCGCCGGGTCAGTCAAAGAGGCCGCGCGAAAGAGCATGGCTTCATTGGGGAATAGTGAAGCGGTGAAGAATACCTTATGCTTTTTAAAGGGATCATCAACGGACGGCCGGGGTGCTCCCCCCCAAAGAGAGGGGGGCGGGAAGGGGGCCTCAAGAACCCCCGGAACTCCCTACTTCAAACTTGAAAGATTTGGCCAATATGTTAACCTTAATGCCTGCGCCTCGGGATTGAGCTCCATCGCGATCTTTTCCGGAAGCCAGACCATTAAGCTCAGGAAGACAGGTGACATGAAGCAGGGCTGGAAAGATCGTGCAGTTGTGCTGGGTGTTGATGAACCGTTTGCGCGCGACCTGGGTGCGGGCTGGCTCCAAGGGGAGCCCGGCCACTCCACCGGGGAGGTCGTGTCCAGGCTTTTAGACGCGGGGCTGAAGAGGGAGGACGCGCTCCTTCTCCTCGCGCACGTGAAATCCGAGAAGAAGTACCGCTATCCCCTTGATGTAGAGGCAAGCCTCAACCTCATCGGGCTCATGCGGGCCAACCCCGAAAGGGCCATCTCAACGATCATTGAGAACCCCTTCGTCCTCGTCAAGGTGCTCTGGCTCTACGAGCACGCCCCGTTTTTCCTTATAAGGCGGGACGAGCCGGATGAGTCGGAGCGGGAGGAGTTCATCCTCGGGTTCTCTGACGCCTACCGGGACAGGTTCCTCGCCAGAGAGTTCAGCGCAGACCGGGTCTCCCGCAACCCCGCGCCCAAGCGGCTCTTCTCCACCTGGTTCTGGGACTCCAACCTGTGGCACCCCGGGGACGCGGTGATCGAGACCAGCCGAAAGGGTCTGGAGGGGCTCGAGATGTCCGCGGACTTCCATCCCTTCAATCCTGGAAAGCTCCTGCCCGAGGAGCTGGACAGGGACGCGAGAAGCGCGGTCCGGGAGCTGGTGGAAGCCACCGGCGTCCTGCTCTCCATCCACTCTCCCATTGTGGGCCCCTACATCCCGAGCCCGGACCCCTCAAAGGGCAAGCAGTCCTTCTACGACCCCGCTAAGAACATGGAGCTGATGCTGGAGACCATCGACCTTGCCCGGGACCTGGGAGCCACCTCCGTGGTGATACATCTCATCGACTACACCAAGGCGGATGAGATGGCCGAGCTTGTACGGAGGGCCGAGGGAAGCCCCGTGCGGGTGACTTTTGAGAACTACTGCGAGACCGCGACCTGCCAGACCACCGAAGAGTTCGTGGACATGCTGGGAAGGATTCGGGAGAGGCTGCCCCAAGGGGTGGCTGAGAGGAACATGGGGGTCACCTTCGACGTGGGCCACATCAACATAGAGGGGGAGGACCCGCTGGCCGCGGTTGTGAACGTGGGTAAGTGGTGCCTGGAGAACCGCGCGTTCCTCAGGCTCCACGCGACGGACAACTACGGCTCCCTTCACTTTTCCCCCCCGAACTTCTCCGCGGACGTCCACTCCGCGGTCACCGGGAGGGGGATAAACAACCGCCTCGTCATCAGGCTGCTCAAGAGCATGGGCATAAACCCCGAGGTGGTCGCGGAGCAGATTCAGCCCCTGAGGGACAAAGACATCGAAATGGTGCACTCCGCGCTGGTCGATCCCATCGAGTCCAGCTACGAGGAGGTAGTCGCGAGGGGCGAGGAGCTCCTCAGCGGCTTTCATGGGAACCTGCTCATCACGGACGAGAAAAAGAGGGTGGAGGGATATAAGTTCGTCGCGGGGTTCGAGGGGGTGGACGCGCTGAAGGAGCACCTGCTGTTCCGCCAGATCCAGGACAAAAAGCACATCTCCACCGAGGAGGCAAAAAGGGCCTCCTTGGAGATAATGCACCTGCCGCTCAACACCAAGATCAGGGTGGTGGAGTACATAGACGACCTTCTCATCCCGGTCCAGCATGAGACCGGGGCCCAGGACAAGCGGGACATTGACCTCGTGTGCCAGAACATATGCGGGAGCCTCATAGGGGCCATAAACAACAGGCACTTAGGCGAGATCTTCTCCATTGAGAGGCGCTACGACAGGGGCGAGGTCATCTGCAGCCAGGACACGATCGGCCAGGAGATGTACTTCATCAAATCCGGGTCCGCGTCCGTGGACGTCAACGGCTCCCGGGTGGCGGTCCTCAGGAAGGGGGAGCTCTTTGGAGAGATAAGCCTCTTCTACAACGTCAAGAGAACCGCGACCGTGGTCGCACAGGAGGACGGCACAACCGTCGGACTGCTCACGAGGAACAGGCTGGAGAAGCTGATCCACAGGACCGACGTGCCCGCGGCCAGGGCGCTGATCTACCGGCTCTTCAGGTTTTTGCCCCAGAGGCTTCGCAACCTGAACCGCAAGTATTTCCACGCGGCAACGAACCTCATGAGGCTCATCAGCGACAAAAAGGCCGAGGATCCCCTGACCCCCCTCGCGTCCATGGAGCTGGGCATTTCCGAGAGCTTCAGGCTGGGGCTCACCGAAGAGGAGATCCAGGAGCTTTTCAGCGAGAGGATCGTATTTCCGGCCGGCTCAACAATCGTGGAGGAGGGCGCGGCTCCCAACGGCGCGTATCTCATCGTCAGGGGGAAGGTGAAGATCGTCGCGATCGCGGAAGATAAAGAGGTTCCCCTTGCCGACTTGAAGGAGGGGCAGATCTTCGGGGAGATGTCCCTCATTGACCTGAAGCCCCGCTCTGCCAGCGCGGTCGCGGACACGGAGGTTGAGCTCGGGTTCATCTCCAAGGAGAGATTCGAGGAGATCATTGAGGCCCGCACCGAGCTTACCTTCAGGCTCATGTCCTCCATCAGCCTGAGCCTGCTCCGGCATATCCAGCGCCTCGACAGGATGTATATCCAGCACAAGGAGATTATCACCGGCTCCTCCCACACTTAAG
>JARFUL010000013.1 GCA_029289015.1 Syntrophobacteria bacterium
CACGTGCGGGTCGCGTGCCCTCCCCTGATGTACCCCTGCGATTTCGGCATATCCACGCGCAGCTACGACGAGCTCAAGGCGCGCGAGTTTATCCGCGAAGGGGATATCGAATCCTTTGAGCAGCTAAGGGAGCTCGAGGCCTGGGTCGCGGATCAGATCAGCGCGGACTCCGTCAAGTACAACAGCCTGGACGCGTTTGTTAAGGCCCTGGGGATTCCCAAGGGAGACCTGTGCCTCAAATGCTGGAACGGCATTCGCCCCACCGAGACCTAGAGGTTTTTTCTCCAGCCGCGGCCCGGGCAAGATGGCCCACCCTTCCGGGGCCCGCGCTCTCCCCATCCCGGACGCCCAAACCCTTCTCTCCAAAAGGGCCGGGGTTCAAGCTTGCTGTGCGCCTGGAAGATACAATTTATTTTCAGGCCGGAAAATGATATATTTCCTGGGGTTTGATAGGGCTGGACGCCGGGCGCACGGCTTGAGCGCGCCCGGGCTCGCATGTCAAAGCACCTTTGTGAAGAGGCTGCGATGGCAATCAAGGAGCACGAGTATATCAGGCAGACCCTGGAGAGGTATACCAACTGCGATCTGCACGATTTCTGCGAGCACGTGCTGATCACCAACTTCAAGCGGTATATCCACAGGTTCAGGGACAAGACCCGCGGTGAATACTTTGAGGGCAACTTCCGCATAGTCAACGCGAAGGACATAAACGTCACCATGATCGACTTCGGCATCGGCTCGCGCCAGGCCGCGCTGCTCATCCACTGCCTGACCTACCTCGAAAATATCAACGCGGTCATCATGCTCGGGATGTGCGGCGGGATCGACGACACCCTGGAGATAGGCGACTTCGTGGTCCCCATCGGGTCCATCATGCTGGTCTCGGACATGCCCCTTATGAGGAAAGGCATAAAGGACAAGGAGTTCCACGAGGAGATATACGCCAAGCATATGGAGGCCCACCTGGACATGGGCCTCGACGCGATGGAGGCCCTGAAGAAGAACTGGGGCATGGTGGAAAGAAGGCTCTCGAGCGAGTGGTAGGCCCGGCCGGCCCCTTTCCCCGCGCATTTACCGCGCGGCTGCTCCGGGTCATTTCCGTCTAAACGACCTTCCCCCCGTATTGAACAAGATGAAACATCTTGCCACAGTTGCCCTGGTCGCGGTGTTTTTGTTTTCGTGCTCGGAGAACATCACCTTTGTGGACACCGTGGACAACCCCACCGGTTTGCTTGACAACATCGAGAGCTATCAATCCATTGCCGCGTCAAGGGCCCATTTTATCGAAAAGGGTAAAAAGTGGCGGGTGGTTGAAGACTCGAGGAGCCCCCGGCCCACAAGCCGCCCGCGGTTTAATATTTATGCCGCAAAGATAGATGAATACGTGCACCTGGGTCATACCGGCAGCCTGGAGCTTATCTTTTTCAACAACCGGTTGATGAGCACATTTTTCTTTCCCGACGATTCAGCAGCGTATCTCAGGAGCCTCAAGCTGAAGGAGCACATAGACCTGGTTTCAAGGGATGAAGTTAATTATTCGAAGAACACCAGAGTCTGGAAGGCCAGGGACTTCCGGTCCCTCTTTTATGTGGCCTGGGAGGATACCAGGCTGGCTGAGGAGCAAAGCGCCTGGATAAGGAGATATTCGTAACCGGTTATCTTTAATGAATCAACCCCCCCGGCTCAGCCCGGCTCTCCCTGAGTCATCACTGCCTTTATATTATCTCCCCCCACCGCGCCAGGTTGCTGACCCTCGAGGCCTGGGTAGACTTCATGGTCTCCTGCCCTGCGCTCCCCCTCGCGGCTCAAGAGAGGGCTGCCCCGGGATTCTTCTTGACACCGCATCCTGGGGGTGATATATTTTGACCGACTGTTCGGTCGGAAAAATAGATAATGATTTCAATTTAATAATTATTTAGAATTAATTGACCGACCGGTCGGACGGGAGAGCCTGGTCTTGAGGAGCCAGCACAAAAAAGAGAAGAAGAGGGCCATAATAGAGGCCGCGGCCCGGGTCTTTGCGCGCCAGGGGTACTCGGGCACGGTCATAGCAGACATAGCAAGAGAGGCGAGGATAGGCAAGGGCACGATCTACGAGTACTTTGACAGCAAGGAGGACCTCTTTTTCGCGGTGTTCGAGTGGTTCTGCCAGAGCCACGTGGCCCAGGCCCAGGTCCAGGTCTCAGACCTCGCGGGCGGCGCGTCGGAGAGGCTCAAGGCCCTGGTCATCTCCATAG
Organism: Syntrophobacteria bacterium; assembly: GCA_029289015.1. Lineage (GTDB taxonomy): Bacteria > Desulfobacterota > Syntrophobacteria > JARFUL01 > JARFUL01 > JARFUL01. Next base: position 2,238 of record JARFUL010000013.1, read on the forward strand.
TCGAGACCTTCGCGGCCCACCTCGACCTGTATGCCCTCACCATGGAGTTCTGGGCCGCGTCCGCGACCATAAGGATGAGGAACAGGCTGAAGGCTGATTTCAAGGAGGTCTACAGAGACTTCCGCACCCTGATCTCGGCCCTGATCCAAGAGGGGGTTGCCAGCGGCGAGTTCAAGGGCACCATCGACCCCGAGCCCATCGCGGCGTCCCTTGTGGGCGCTCTGGACGGGCTCTTTCTCCAGGTCTGGTTCGACGAGACCTTCGATGCGATAGGCGCGGCCCGCAAGCTGATGGAGTGCATGATGGAGGGCATGGCCCAAGCGCGCGGCCCTTCGGAGGGAAAGAGGGATCAATGAGACCCAGGGCCCCTAAAATCCGGTGCGCGATCATTCCTGCGCTCTTTGTTTGGACACTGCTCGCGAGCCCCGCTCCTGTGCTCGCGGCGTCGCTTACGCCGAAGGAGATTTTGGACAGGGTGGACGATCTCTACCGGGGCAAGTCCTCCTCCGGGCTCATGACCATGGCCGTAACCACCATCCACTGGAAGAGGACCCTCAAGATAAAGTGGTGGTCCAAGGGCAAGGAGATGTCTCTAGCGCGCATAATCGCTCCCAAGAAGGAGAAGGGCACCGCGACCCTTCGCTCGGGCACCGACATCTGGAACTACCTGCCCAAGGTCAAGAGAATAATAAAGCTGCCCTCCTCCATGATGTCCGCGTCCTGGATGGGCTCCCACTTCACCAACGACGACCTGGTAAAGGAGAGCCGGTTTACCGAGGACTATGACTTCACCTCCACCTTTGAGGGCACAAGACGCGGCTTTGACGTGATAGAGATCACCTGCATCCCCAAACCCCAGGCCGCGGTGGTCTGGGGCAAGGTGGTGATCACGGTGAGGAGGTCCGACTATTTGCCCCTTGACTCGAAGTACTACGACGAGGACATGAGGCTGGCCCGGACCATGACCTTTTTGGAGATCGGCAGGCTGGGAGACAGGACCCTGCCGAAGTTTCTCATAATAGTCCCGGAAAACAAGCCCTGGGAGAAGACCGAGATACGCTACGAGGACTTCTCCTTCGACATCGGGCTCCAAGACGGGTTCTTCTCCCTCAGGAACCTGCAAAAGTAGATGAGCGATTTTATTGCCATATTTAAGTTCGCCTGGCGCAACCTCTGGCGCAACACCCGGCGCACCGCGATCACCCTGGCCGCGGTGAGCCTTAACACCGCGATTCTCATCATGAGCTTCGCGCTCATGGAGGGGCTTTTTGTCCACATGGTCTCCAACGCGACCAACCTGGTGAAGGGGGAGGC
>JARFUL010000014.1 GCA_029289015.1 Syntrophobacteria bacterium
GCGCGAAGCTTGTTTAAAGATTAGTACAATAGGCGGTCCCGGTGGCGGAGGTGGTTTCGGGTATTCCCGACGCTTACAGGACCGGCGAAACTTGTATTGCGGTCAAGGTATTTGGATATTGGTAAAGTGTCAAATCCCGTATATCAGGTTTTCAGGCAGGGGATGATGGGTTTCTTGGGCCGCTATCTGGGCCATATCATTCGCTAACAAACCCCGGCTTCAAATAATGTCTCGGAAGTAGGTAAGATTTGGCTTAGGAGCCGTTTTCCAAACCACGGGTTATAGTTAAACACGGCCGCAATGCGCCCCAAAATCAATATCTCTAAATATCTATTAATTTCTGCTATTATCTCTCAAAATCGTCTTGATAGCACTATTTTGTAGTGAGTCTGTATAGTTATAGTCACTCGGGGTTTTTAAATCCCTAATATTGCATAACATATTGATTTGCTGATTAAAATAGCTTTTATCGCCATTTGCGGCCCGTTTTGCGTTAATAAACATTTTTCTTGTGGTAATCCCTCAATTTTGGCATTATGTCCCTAATTTCGGTGTTTTCCAGAAATTGTGCCAAATAGAACTACGCCAAAATGGTCCCAGACGAAAAAACCTGCCTCGAGATAATGGCCCGGGAGGGGATGCTCGAGAACATTGTCAAGCACTCCCTCAAGGTGGCCGAGGTCTCCCTCTTTCTTGCCGAGGCCCTCCTGGCAAAGGGCATTGTTCTCAATACGCGCCTCCTCAGGGCCGCCGCGCTCCTCCACGACATCACCAAGACCCGGTCCATAGATACCGGCGAAAACCACGCATCCACCGGCGCCCGGTTCCTAGAGAGCCTCGGTTATCCGGAGCTGGCCCCCCTGGTCGCGGCCCACATATCCCCGCCCGAGATGGTGATGAACGAGACCTCGGTGCTCAACTACTCGGACAAGAGGGTGATGCACGATGTGGTGGCCTCCCTGAGGGTCAGGTTCGACGACCTCACGATCCGCTACGGCTACATTCCCCTTTGGGAGAGGGCCATCAACCAGAACCTCAAGAGGTCGCTCGAGTACGAGAAGATGCTCTTTGAGGGGTTGGCCATCGGGCCCGAGAGGCTTCTTCATGTTTAGAATTCGGTTTCAAAAAGGGGCCGCTCTGGTATAATACCTGGCTCAAGGGTAGGCGCGGGCTTATCCATCAACGAAAAGGGGCCGGGGCTCTCCCCCGGGCCCGAACAATGCTGAGGTGCGATCATGGCAAAGCTTAAGGTGGCGCTTTTGTCCGGAGGAATCTCCGCGGAGAGGGAGGTCAGCCTGAACAGCGGCAAGATGGTGGCAAATGCGCTGGACGAATCCCGCTACGATGTTGTGCGCTACGACCCGAGAGACGACCTCAAGAACCTGGTGGAGGACGCGCCAAATATCGACGTGGCCCTCATCATAATGCACGGCAGGTTCGGCGAGGACGGGACCATCCAGGGCCTTCTGGACCTTCTGGGCGTGCCCTATCTCGGCTCCGGGGTCCTGGGCTCCGCGCTGGGCATGGACAAGGTGCGCTCCAAGTACCTCTACGAGAAAGCGGGGCTCCCCGTCTCCCCCTACCGGGTGGTCTACAAAAGCCAGGGGATCGAGGAGATCACCAGGCTCCTCAAGGCCCACCCGGGGCTGCCCTGCGTGGTGAAGCCCGCGCACGAGGGCTCCTCCATCGGGCTCTCCATCGTCAGGGAGGAGGACCAGCTGGCCGCGGCCCTGAAAAGGGCCTTTGAGTACGACTCCGAGCTCCTGGTGGAGCGCTACATCGAGGGCACGGAGATAACCTGCGGCGTGCTGGGCAACGACGAGACCACCGCGCTTCCCCTGGTGGAGATAATCCCCGGCGAGGACTACGAGTTCTTCGACTACGAGGCCAAGTACAAGCCCGGCGCGACGAAAGAGATCTGCCCGGCCAGGGTCTCAGAGGAGATAACCGCCAGGGCCCAGGACTACGGAATGCGGGCCCACAAGGCGCTCTGCTGCCGGGGGCTCAGCCGCACCGACATGATCGTGGCAAAGGACGGCAACATCTACGTGCTGGAGACCAACACCATCCCCGGCATGACCGCGACGTCGCTCTACCCCCAGGCCGGCGCGGCCTTCGGGTTGGAATTCCCCAAGCTCCTGGACAGGCTCATCGAGCTGGCCCTGGAGAAAGACTAGGTTTCCAGAGAACGCGATCTTACCTCTTGCGCGGCCATAACTAACGCTTTTTAATACTCACCCATCCTCACGCGCCAGCGTGAGGATAAAAAGACCCGAATCATTCGGCTCAGCAAATCCTCGGCAATTGCTCACCCTCGAGCATTGCAAGCGCCCTTTTGCCCCCTATCGCGGTCTCGAGCACAACCTCGCCCGGCTCCTCAGCGTGCACCTCGCCTATGATCACGGCATCCCTGCCCAGGGGATGGGCCTTCATGGCCGAAAGAGTCCTGTCCGCGGCCTCGGGGGCCACAACCGCTATGAGCTTGCCTTCGTTGGCCACGTAGAGCGGGTCGAGGCCCAAAAGCTCGCACGCGGACGAAACCTCCCTCGCCACGGGTATCGCGGCCTCAAAGAGGTTTATGCCCACATTGGACGCGCCCGCGATCTCGCAGATTGTGGTGGCCAGCCCGCCCCTGGTGGGGTCCCTGAGGGTGTGCACCGACCCCTTTGCCGCGCGCACAATAGCCTCCACCAGGCCGTTCAGCGACGCGGAGTCGCTCTTAAGATCCTCGCCGAAGAAGAACCCCTCCCTGGCCGCGAGCACCGCGACCCCGTGGTCCCCCACCGTGCCGCTGAGTATTACCGCGTCGCCGGGCTTGGCGTTTTGCCCGGAGATGTCCAGGCCGTCGGGCACCAGCCCCACCCCGGAGGTGGTGATGAACAGGCCGTCCGCCTGCCCCCGGCCCACAACCTTGGTGTCCCCCGCTGCAATGAAGACCCCGGCCTCCTTAGCGGCCCGGCCCAGGGACGCGGTGATCCTTTCCAGGTCGGCCCTGGTGAACCCCTCCTCTATTATGAACCCGCAGGTGATGGCCAGGGGTCTCGCGCCCACCATGGCCAGATCGTTCACAGTGCCGTGCACCGCGAGGGAGCCGATGTCGCCGCCGGGAAAGAAGACGGGCTGGACCGTGTAGCAGTCCGTGGTGATCGCGAGCCTTCCCCCTAAGAGCTCGAACACGCCGGAGTCGTCGAGCCTCTCAAGCGGCGCGCCCTCGAGGTGTTTTAGAAAGAGCCCCTCAACGAGCTCGTGGGTGGCCCTGCCCCCCGATCCGTGGTCAAGAAGGATCCTCGTGTCGGCCATTTATCCGCTCCGAATCTAAAGGTGTTCTCCCAACCCCAAGCCAAGGTCCGATTATATCACCGGGAAGCAGAGGCACAAATCTTTTGCGGGACCGGCCCCTTTGGGGGTTCCCATTGAAAAAACCGGGACACGTTGTTAATATTTTATTAAGGAGGCTCAAATGAAGATAGACATCTTTTCCAGAGTGGGTCTTTACGTAACCATGGAGACGGGGGGCGAGAAGAGGGAGGAGTCGGTGCAGTTCATCTACGGCGTCCATCCCTTGCTCCCGGGATTGAACGAGCAGCTAAAGGGGCTTGAGAAGGGCCAGAGTACCACCTATACCCTCAACCACGGTACTGGGGAGCACCCCGCCAAGGACCCGATCCGGCTAGGCCGGGAGAGCGCCCGGCCAGGGGTTGATGTTACCATCAATCGGTCTGCCCGGAACATATACGAGAAGGTTACAGCCGCTTTGCACACTGCAATCTTAGGGATCCGCCCATCTCTCTTTTCCCCCGGGGAGCTTCGGTCGAAAAGGCCGATTTCGTGACCCCCTTCTCAGCGAGCCTCATGGAGTTTCTCACCGCGGACAAACCGCGCGGCAATCCCCCGGGTTAAGGGCCCGTGGTTCCCGCGGCCGTGTCAGCGGACATTTTTCGGCCAACGCGCATCAAATGAGGAAAAAAGAGGGACCGACAAAGCTTCGCATACTCCTGGTGGAAGACGACCTCACCATTGCCACGGTCTCCCTGCCGAGGACAACCCCAGACCAAAGCGCTGGCGCGGTTTAACCTCCCGACCGAGCAGTACCGTCTCGGTCTTGCGGCGCCGGGCGGGCCGCGCAAGGTCAGGAAATCAACCTGTTTCTAGCGGAAGAACGGGAGATTATTCTTCAACCCTTCGAGCCCCTTCTTGATCCCCTTTTC
>JARFUL010000015.1 GCA_029289015.1 Syntrophobacteria bacterium
CTCCTTCATGTCCCTCGCGAGGAACTCCCCCAGCATCTCCCCCGGGGTCACCCGCCACCGCTCGAAGGGGGAGGAGTGGAGGTTGAAGGAGCCGGTCCTCACCACCACGGCCAGGTCGTCGTAGGGCGCCGCGGTGGAGAAGCGGTTCACCCTGACCGCCGCCAGGGGGGGCTGACCCGCCAGCTCCGCGAGCTTCAGCGGCTCGTAGTTGATGAGGTACTCATTTACGGTCTTTGCGGGCCTGCTTGCCGGCAGGCACCCCACGGACAGAACAAGAATCAAGACGGCAAAAATCCCGAGACATCTCGCCATGGGGACCGAATCCTTCCTATTCACCCGAGCTACCCTCCTTTACCGGCGGGCGGGAGAAGATGAGGTCGGAGGGGGTGGTCTTCAGCCTGTTCAAGAGATGATCCAGCTTCTCGGAGGCCTTCCTCATGTTCTCCGTGGTGGCCCTCAGGTCTCCGGTGAGGGCCCTGGTCCTGCGGTTGAGCCCCGACACGAGCCTGTTCACCCTTCTGCTCGTGTCCCCCACGTCCACGGACGCGACCTGGACCCTTATCTCCTCTATGAGTCTCTTCAGCTCCTGCATCGCGGCCCTGGTCTCGGCCACGGTCTCCTTGAGCCCTCCCTGTTTTATAGACTTGTCCACCGTCAGGACCGCGGCGTCCACGTGCTTGGCCAGCTCGTCCAGCCGGGCGATCAGCCCCGTGGTCCTCTCGCCGGAGAGGAACCCCTCCAGCGCGGCCAGGGTGGCCTTCAGCTTGTCGGATATGCCCTCAAAGTCCACCTGGGAGAGCTTGCGGTATATCTCCTGGATGCCCGTGAGGAGGCGGCTTATGCCGGAGGGTCTTGAGGGTATGACCGTGTAATCGGGCTTGAACCCGAGCCCGGGCGACTGGTCCGGCTCGCCGGGCTCCTTCCTGTCCAGCTCTATGAACACTATCCCCGTTATCCCCACGTTGCTCAGCTGGGCCACCACCTTATCGTCCAGCTTCACACCCTTTTCCAGCCTGACGACCACCTCGATGAGGCGGGAGTCCGGGGCCACCTCTATCGTGTCCACCTGGCCTATGACCACCCCGCGGTACTTGACCATGGAGTTCATCAGGAGCCCCTGCACCGACTCGTCGAAATAGACCGCATAGGTGGACGCGCCCTTCAGGTACTTCGATGCCCCGAGCCAGGTGAACCCCACAAACGAGACGATGATACCCAAAAGCACAAATACGCCGACCTTGAACTTAAGCGCCTCCTTGGCCATCACCAATCCCCTTAAGTAGGCTCCTTCCGCGGTTTGCGAAGGAAGAAATCCCTGACGGATTCGATTTCAGCGCTCTCCTTGAGGCTCTGGGGCTCACCTATCGCGCTCACGCCCCTTATGTCCCAGTCCAGCATCACCACCCTGCGGGCTATGGTGTGGATGGACTCAAGCTCGTGGGTCACCACCACCATGGTGGTCCTCAGCCCCTCGTTTATCTCGAGGATGAGCTGGTCCAGCCCCGCGGAGGTCACGGGGTCCAGCCCTGCCGAGGGCTCG
>JARFUL010000016.1 GCA_029289015.1 Syntrophobacteria bacterium
GGACCACCTCCTTGATGAGCTGGTCCCTCTGAAAATTAATGTTCGCGTACGCGTAGATTCCGATTATCAGGGCCGCGATGAATCCTACGGCCATGATCAGCTTGAGACTGATGGACCTGTACCAGACCTTTTCCATGGAAAGTGTCCGCTGGAGAACCCCGGCGGGCTTTGGATCAGTTTTCCTTTAAAAGCAGCCTTACATTATGCAAGAGATCCTCGGGGCTCACCGGCTTGTCCATGAATATATCCGCCGCGATCCAGTCCATATCCTCTTCCCTGCTCCTGCCGTAGCCCTGCTCAAAGGGCGGGCTGGCCGAGACGATGAGGATGGGGACCCCCGAAAGCCCCTCGTCCTTTTTGATCTCCCTTGCGAAATGAAATCCCTCGTCCATGGTGGCCATCATGATGTCCAGAACCAAAAGGTCCGGCCGATTCTCCTGGAATTTCTCCAGCGCGGTCCCGGTGTTTGACGCGGTGTCCACGAGGTAGTCGCTCTCTTCGAGAATAACCGACAGGGCCTCCAAGATTTCCGGATCGTCATCCACGATTAGAATCCTCTTCTTTTCCACGGAATAGCCCCCTCTCTATGAGATTAGCTGCAGGTAAGCCTATATATGGTTAGAGCCGGGCCCAAGAAAAGCAACAGATGGAAGACGGTTAGGGTGCGAAAGGAGTGCTGGCTTTACCTTGTTTCATCTTAACACAGCAAAATGACTTAGCAAACATCTAAAGCACCGGTGGAAGATTGTGAAGGAGAGAGCGCGCGGCCCAGCCGGGCGTGTGGGTGAAAGCTCAAGCAACGGGCCAAATACCCGCGCGGCCTCGGTCCATCCGGTTCAGGAAAGCTCCTTTATCTTTTTGATGTGCTCGCTCTTCCCGATCATTATGAGCAGATCGGAGTCCTTGATCACAAAGTCCGCGGGGGGCACCAGCACGAAGTTTTCCGGGACCAGCTCCTGGATCGCGATCACGTGGACCTGGTATTTGGCCCTGAGGTTCAGCTCCTTGAGGGTCTTGCCCACAAAGCTCTCGGGGGGAGCGACCTCAATGATGTTGTACTCCTCGGACAATAGTATCATGTCCAGGATGCTGGTCATGGAGAGCGACCTGGCCACCTTGACCGCCATGGTGGACTCCACGAATATGACCTCCGTCGCGCCCACCCTCTTGAGTACCTTGGCGTGGTCCTCGTCCCTGGCCTTGACCAGGATCTTCTTCACCCCGAACTCGGTGAGGTAGAGGGTCGCAAGGATGGACGCGTTGGTGTCGTCCCCGGTGGAGACCACCGCCGCGTCCACCTCATCCAGCCCGAGGGGCTCCAGGGACTTGCGGTCCGTGAAGTCCATGACCACCGCCTCGGTGGAAAAGGGCTCCACGAGCTGGATCATATCCCGGTTCTTATCCAGCGCTATGACCTCGTTCCCGTCTTCATAGAGGGTTTTTGCCACGTGGAAACCGAAGTTGCCCAGCCCGAACACCACGAACCTTTTCATACTTTCCTCCCGTGGCCCCAGCCTCAGCCCACCATGATGCTTTCCCTGGCGTACTCCATCTCCCTGGGCGCGGCCCTGCCCAGCATGACGTAGGCGAAGGTGAGAATCCCCACCCGCCCCGCGAGCATAACCACTGCGAGCATGAGCTTGCTCGCAACACTCAGGGAGCTGGTCACCCCCATGGAAAGCCCCACCGTGCCGAACGCGGAGACCACCTCGAAGAGGTGCTCCAAAAAAAGGCCCCTGCCCGCGGGAAAGCCCATGCCCCAGGCCTCGAATACCATTATAAGTATCGTGACCACAAAGACGAAACCCACCGCGCACAAAAACAGGGTGAGAGCCCGTGAGACCGTATCCCTGTCTATGGTCTTCTTGAAGCAGTTTATGTGGGTCCTGCCCTGTATTCTTGCCACGAGCGCCAAAACCACCATGGCAAAGGTGGTGGTCTTGATCCCGCCTCCGGTGGAGCCCGGGGACGCGCCCACGAACATGAGAAAGAGGAGAAAGACCAGAGACGGGTTGGTCAGGGCCGCGGTGTCCAGGGTGTTGAACCCCGCGGTGCGCGCAGTAACGGAGGTGAAGAGCGCGCCCAGAACCTTGCCCTTCGCGCCCTGGGGCGCGAGGTGGTTGTAGTACTCCACGCTGTAGAAGAAGAGCCAGCCCACAAAGATCAGGAGAGCGGAGGTAAGCACCACTATCTTGACCTGCAGGGAGATCTTCACCCGCAACCCCTTCCTCTCCCTGAGCGCCTTGTTTATCTCGTAGACCACCGGGAACCCCAGCCCGCCGAGGATAATCAGGGCCATGAAGATGAGGTTGATGGGCAAGGACCCGACATAGGGCTTGAGGGAGCCGGAAAAGGTAGAGAACCCCGCGTTGCAGAACGCGGATATCGAGTGAAAAAGGGAGACCCACGCGGCCCTTGAAAATGAGAATTCGCCGGCAAAACAGAAGAACAATACCAGCGCGCCGATTGCCTCGGCCACCAGGGTGTAGAGGAATATGGCCTTTACCAGCCCGTAGATGTCGGGCACCGGCGTGGACGCGAAACTCTCCTGCATGAGGACGCGGTGGCGGAAGGGCACCCGGGCCCCGAGTATGAGCACGAAGAACACGGAGAAGGTCATTATCCCGAGGCCGCCCGCCTGGATCAAAAGGAGGATGACGCTCTGGCCGAAGCTGGAGAAGTGGGTCCCCGTATCCACCACCGTGAGCCCGGTTACACAGATCGCGGACGCGGCGGTGAAGAGCGCGTCCACAACCGTGGTGGGCCGGCCCGCGGAGGAGACGGGCAAAACGAGGAGCACAGTGCCCACGAGGATCGCGGCCAGGTAGGTGGTCAAAAAGAGGGCAGGGGGGCTTGCACCCCTGGCCTTCCTGGCGCCGGGGCTGCGATCCCCTGTTATGGATAACAAAGATCTTTTAAAAAACCCGAAATACATAGACCAAACACCATGGACGCGGCACAGTGTCCTTGCCAACACTGCTACAGCGGGCCCCGGACTGGGACAAACATATACGCAACAAGACTGCCCGGTCAAGGGAGATTGCCGCAAACAGCCTAACCGGGCCATTTATTACGATTTTTTGGCCATGGCGCACCTAAATGCTACCTAAAGGGCCGCGAAGGGGATATCCTGGGGAACAAAGGACCTGGCGGCTCCATGGATTCGATCCGGAGCCGCGTGATAAATACCAATGAGATCAAAGGGTTGATTGGAGGCCAGAGGCATGAAGTACCAGGAGGGGAGCGTGGGGAGGCTGTTTCTTTTGAGGTTCGATCACCAGGATTCGGTGCTGGAAGAGATAGAGGGCCTGGCCGAGCGGGAAGGGCTGAACAGCGGCTGGGTCTGGCTCCTGGGGGCTCTAAAGGATGCTCGGATCGTGGTGGGGCCCAAGGCTCCCGTGCTTCCGCCCGAGCCGGTCTTTGAGTCCTTTGACGACGGCCGCGAGGTGGTGGCCGTGGGCTCCATCTTCCCGGACGACCGGGCTGTTCCCAAGCTCCACATCCACGGCGCGATGGGAAGGGGTACCGACACCCTCGCGGGGTGCATCAGGGAGGGGGAAATATACCTGGTGGCCGAGGCCCTGGTCATGGAGATGAACAACATAAGCGCGAAGAGGCTCCCGGACCCGGCCTCCGGCATGAAGCTCCTCGCGATCACCTGAACCCGGGTGCGCGCTGCCCGCCCCACGGCCCTGGTGCCAAGGGTTTAATTCAGGTGATGTCTTGATAATCCGCTGTGCTATACTGGGCGATGCGAGAATGCCATGACTGATGCGAAGAAAAAGAGTTACGAGCCCCCCAAGCTGCTGGACCTGGACCTCGACCCGCACCAGGCCATGGGCCAGACCCAGTGCACAGCGGGCAACAAGGCGGGGGGCCAGTGCCTCGCGGGCAACAAGGCCTCTACGGTCTGCAACCTGGGAAGCAAGGCGGTAAGGGGCTGCGCTATGGGCAATAGCGCGAGCAGCGGCTGCAGGGTCGGAATGCAGGCCAAGTAGGGGTGAGGCTTCGGGGGGTGCACGGCCGGGCCTGCCCCTCATCTCAAGGCATAAATCCTGACCCGCGGGCCCACAAAACGTGAAGGGAGAACACTCCATGACTAAGATAATCAAGAGGGGCGCAATCTTGGCAATCGTTCTCATGGCAGTGGTGGCCCTGGCCGCGCCCGTGCGCGCGGAGATGCCGATCTCATGGTTAGATGACCTTTTCGCGTGGATCCTGGAGCAAAACGGGGTGAAAATTGTCTTGCTATTCCCCGGGACCGGCACAGACAGCAACACCACCCCCGGAACCGATCCAACCATCTCCAACACCGGGAAAAACAACTACGCGGTTATCACCCTGATATCCGGCGATGTTCGGCATAGGTGGAACCCGGGACCCATAAACCAAAG
>JARFUL010000017.1 GCA_029289015.1 Syntrophobacteria bacterium
CCGTGGTCTATGTGACCTATCGTACCAACGTTTAAATGCGGCTTCGTCCTCTCAAAATGCTTCTTGGCCATGGCTCCTCCTTGAATCATGAAAAGGGGGGGACGGCCCTGAAAAACCAGCCGAAACCCCTGAAAGACCCAAGTAAAGAATTCTCCGGACCACGTTTAAGTTAATTATAATTATGGAGCCCACGACCGGACTTGAACCGGTGGACCTCTTCCTTACCAAGGAAGCGCTCTACCGACTGAGCTACGTGGGCTCTTATATCCAGCCACTTGACTCCTCTATATGAAATAGACGATATTAAATATCGCTAAATACTGTCGTAGATTTCCCGAAAACCTCAAAGCGGGCGCCACGGCATATGGTGGAGAGAGGAGGATTCGAACCTCCGAAGGCGTACGCCAGCAGATTTACAGTCTGCCCCCTTTGACCACTCGGGAATCTCTCCAGGAGATCGCGAGCACCCACTATCAGCCCAACCCACAGTTGGAGCTGGCGGTGGGACTCGAACCCGCAACCTGCTGATTACAAATCAGCTGCTCTGCCGATTGAGCTACGCCAGCTACACAAATAATAAATATTAATAGGAAATTCTCTAGATAGCAAGAAAATTTTTTTGCTTATTCTCAATCTTTGGGGCGGGCACACGTAACCGGTTCTAATACCTACTTTTTTGCTGAGATTTAAAAAAAATGCTCCCCTGCCAGAATCAGCCCAGGGTGACCATGAGTGACCTCTGGCCCGGCCGGGCCCTGAACCGGGGGTCCAGGTAGAGCCCCGGAGCCCAGATGATCTCCTTTTTGGTGGCCAGAAGGATAAGCTCCCTCCTCTTTGCGCGGGGCAGCTTCGCGTCGGTCCAGAGGTCCGAGAGCTTTTTCGTGCCCCTGCCCCCGGGAAGAGCAACCCTGTCTCCCGCGCGGGGGCTTCTCAGGGTGAGGGGAAAGGGGACCTTTTCAGGGTTTAGGGAGACCCGGAGCTCGTCCGGAAAGGAGCGCTCTTCCGGCTCTTCCGTGAGGCTGAGGACCAGAGTCGTTTCAAGGGCCGGCACCGGGTATGCGCCGGGCCCGGGGATATGAAGATCGAGGTCCAGGGGCTCGTACCCCCGGCGGGGCGGGTGATGGAAAAAGACCAAAGAGCTATATTCCCTTAGCACGCGAAGCCCCCCGGGAAGGTGCAGCTCTCCCCCCGTGGCCAGGCTCAGGGCCGCGTCCACGTGCCCGAAGTTGAGCCCCCGGAGGGTCTTGGCCGCGCGCAAAACCGCGAGCCTCACCACCCTTCTCTTGAGCGCGGGGTGGAGCCCTTCGAGTCCATCGAGGTCGAGGAGGATTTTATCCCCCTCTTCGCCCAAAATATCGAGGGAGGCATCCAGCGCGGCCCGGGCCATAAACTCCTCGTCCTCGAGAAAGAGGGCCGCGCTCCTCGCGAGGGTTTCGTCCACCCGGGGGTTGTACTCCTCCCTCAAAAGGGGCAGGAGCCTGAGCCTCACCCTGTTCCTAAGGTAGTCCTCCCTGAGGTTGGATGAGTCCACCAGGAAGGGGATCTTGTGCCGGTCCAGGTAGGCTAGAATCTCTTTCTTTTCGGCCTCGATGAGGGGCCTTATCCAGAACCCCTCCGACATGGGCCGGATCCCGGCCAGCCCCCTGAGGCCCGAGCCCCGAAGAAGCCGCATGAGGACCTCCTCGGCCCGGTCGTCCGCGGTGTGGCCCAGGGCAACTTTCGTGGCTCTGCATTCCTCGGCCGCGTCCCGGAAGAATTTCCTCCGGACCTGTCTCGCGGCGGACTGGAGCGAATGGCGCTTCATGGACCTTAGCTCATCCGGGTCGGCGCGGGTGACGAAGAGCCCGATCCCCAGCTTCTCAGCGGCCTCCCTGACGAGAGCCTCCTCCCTGTCCGACTCCTCGCCGCGCAGCTGGTGGTTCACATGGGCCGCGTAGAGGGCCGTGCCGAGCTTCTCTTTGAGCTCCTCTAGTAAATAGAGAAGGCAGGTGGAGTCCGGTCCGCCCGAGACCGCGACCAGCACCCTCTCCCCGGGAGCGATAAGTTCGTGGCGCTCTATGGTGTCGGCTGCTTTTCTAAGAAGGTCCATTTTGGGAACGCTTTGGATGAGAGCGGATTATCTGAAAAAGGGGACCGGCTTCGGAAATGATTTAACAATTCCATGTTACATGGTATTTTCTACTATTCTCATGGAAGTGGCAAGGCCGATATTGCTCGGGATATTGCAGGGGGTTACGGAGTTTCTCCCCATAAGCTCCTCCGGCCACCTGGTTGTGGCCCAAAACCTCCTGGGGCTTCGGGAGCCCGAGATCCTCTTCGACGTGGCGCTGCATATTGGCACGCTGACCGCGGTGGTGGTGGTGTTTCGCAGGGAGGTTGCGGATATCCTCAAATCCCTAGTTTTCGCGTCCAAGGGGCTGAAGGAGGGAAGGAGCCCCGGGTCGCTCATAAAGGAGAGTCCCGAGCTGAGGCTCCTGGTCATGATCCTGCTGGCCACCCTGGTCACCGGGCTCATGGGTCTGTTTGCCAAGGACGCGGTGCACTCCCTCTTCTCTTCCGTAAAGTCCGTGGGCGGGATGCTCGCGGCCACGGGGATAATACTCGCGCTTACCGCGTTCTTCAGCCGGGGCGCAAAGCACGAGGCTGGCCCGGCTGCCGCGCTCCTGGTGGGCCTCGGCCAGGGGCTGGCCATCGCGCCCGGGCTCTCCCGCTCCGGCACCACCATCGCGGTGGGCCTCTTTTTAGGGCTCGAGAGGGACCTTGCGGCCAGGTTCTCCTTCCTCATATCCATCCCCGCTATTTTGGGCGCGCTGGCCCTCATGATAGGGGAAGCGGGGTCCAGCGCGTTCAGCCCCTTTGAGATGGTCATGGGCGCGCTCTTCGCGGCGGTAAGCGGTTATCTGGCCCTCAAGCTCCTGCTGAGGGTCGTGCACAGGGGGCGGCTCCACCTCTTCTCCCCCTACTGCCTGGCCCTGGGCCTTCTCCTTTTGCTGAGGTAGAAGTTGGACATCCTATCCTGGATAGCGGAGTTCAAGGTCGGGCTTTGGGGGTGGGTGGAGTCCTGGGCCGCGACCCCCTACGGAACCCACGCGCTCTTCATCCTCGCGTTCGCGGAATCGTCTTTCTTCCCGGTGCCGCCGGACGTTTTGCTCATAGCGCTCTGCCTGGCGCGGCCGGGGGACTCCTTCACCTTCGCGTGGGTCACCGCGTTCGCCTCCGTTTTAGGAGGCGCGTTCGGCTACCTTATCGGGCTCAAAGGGGGCAGGCCCATCCTCGACAGGCTGGTGAGCCAGGAGAAGATCCGACTTGTTGAGGACTACTACCAGCGCTACGACGTGTGGGCCGTGGGCATAGCAGGCTTCACCGTGATCCCCTACAAGGTCTTCACCATCTCCGCGGGGGTCTTTCTCTTGAGCTTCCCCAGGTTCATTCTGGCCTCGGTGATAAGCCGCTCCGCCAGGTTCTTTCTGGTCGCGGGGCTCTTCTATTACTACGGCGAGGGGCTGAAGGACTTCGTGTTCAAGAACTTCGAGATCCTCTCCCTTATCTTCGCGGTGCTTTTGGTGGGGGGCTTTATCGCGCTGGGGTGGATGGGGAAGAGGAGGGCGAAGACCGGGACCGGCGGGGACGGGGAATGACAAGAATAATGTATTTTTCGATTTATCCTTTAGCGATGTTGGGGTCCGTCAAGTTAAACCTTAAACAACTCCTCATAGTTTCTGATTAGTTCTGTTAAAGACCTCAACTCGCGTTTGCGAGCATCCTCTTTATCCCT
>JARFUL010000018.1 GCA_029289015.1 Syntrophobacteria bacterium
GGACCTGGTGGACTGCGGCATGGAGAGGCAGCTCATGGGGCGCTTCCCGGTAAAGGTGGTCTACAACACGCTCCTCACCCAGGAGCTCAAGGAGATAATGGTAAAGAGCGAGGACAGCCCCCTTGTCGCGTATGCCAATGACCTCAAGGCCTGGGGCATAGACCTCGAATTCACCGACGGCGCGCTGAAGATGGTCGCGGAGCGGGCCGAAAGGGAGAAGACCGGGGCCCGGGGCCTTACCAGCATAATCCACAAGGTGCTCCTCAAGGACCTCTACCGGCTTCCAGGCTCCTACACCGGGGAGCTGGTGGTGGACGTGGATTATGTGAGAGACAGGCTGAGATGAGGTTCAAGAGCTTAGAGGGGCTAAGGAGGCAAAAGCCCCGGGAGATCGCTTTTTCCACCCTGCCCGGGGAGATTCTCATCGCGCGCTACGCGAGGGAGAAGGCCTTCAAGATCAATGAGCTGGTTCTAAAGGTCCACGGGGGGAGCTTCGAGTGGTACGGGTTCACCATTGCAAACAGAGACCACCCCGAGCTCATTTTGGATATCGGCCTGCCCCAAAATGACGAGAACGTGGACCACTACACGAGAATCGACCCGGAGATGATAGCCGAGTTTCAAGAGGGTCTTCCCGGTGATTCCATCATCAACGGCTGGATACATTCCCACGGGGCCCTGGACCTGGTCCATTTCTCGGCCACGGACAATGAGAACAACCGCGCGGTGCTCGACTATGTGACCACCCTGATGAGAAAGGTCCTGGCCAAGAGGGAGATCGTGGTTGAGGACCTCTCTCTTCTCGTTGAAGGGAGGTTTTCCGAGGGCGAGCTCACCAGGGGCAGCGTAACCCTCATAACGGACACGCAAGTTCGCGACGCGAAAATACTAGAGACCGTTTACGGGGGCTTCTCCTACGCGATCGTCATCGGGGACAGGGGCTGGCATGAGCAGGAGATACACTACAAGCGAAGGTCCATCCTCTCGGGGGAGACCGAGACAAGCATGAAAAAGGCCGACCTCGTTTTGGTGGAGACCGAAGCCGCGCTTACCCCGGCTGAAATCGAGACCCTTATAGGGGAGGTCAAGGAGAAGATCCAGCCCGTGAGGTATTCCCTGATCAAGCTTGAGAGGATGTAATGGCCGCGCATGACCGAAGAGCCGCGATGGACGCGGAGAGGCTGGACAGGCAGCTCCTGATAGACGGATGGGACCAGTCTGCGCTGGATGACGCGAAGATAGCCCTCGCGGCTGACAGCGACCTCATGGCCTCGATCTTCATAATGTCGGCCGCGGCCCTGGGCATAAATTTCATCACCGCGCTCTCTCCGGGGCTGGACGAAAGACTGATTCGCGCGGCCCGTAGCCTAAACCCCCGGCTGACCCTGGTCTCCCTGAGGGGCCTCTACACTCACCCCGCGCTCGACGATATCTTTTCAGGGGCCTCCCTGATCGTTGATCTCAGCCGCACCGGGCTTACCAACAAGCTGATACTGAACATGGGTTTCAGGGAGAACATTCCCGTGGTAAGGGGCTTTTGCTTCAGGGAGAACTCGAGCGAGGGCTTCGGGGTGTTCACCTATGTGAGGGGGCGGGAGTGGGAGGAGGTTTCAAGGGTCGTATCCCCCAGGAACCTCCCGGGCCATTCTATCGATGACGGCGTCTTCTCAATGATCGCGGCGGGGATAGTGCTCGAGGAGGCAAAGAACGTCCTGATGAGCCAAAAAAGTTCCCCGGAGCTGATAACCCTTCAGAGAGCCGAGCTTTCTAAGGCCAAATACACCCCGGATGTGGGGGTCATAGGCGCGGGCGCGCTGGGCAATTTCGTGGGTCTTGGGCTGGCCCTTTCCGGAATCCGGGACATCACCTTCATGGACCCCGAGGAGGTGGAGGCCACCAATCTCAACAGGCAGGTCCTGTTCTACGACGCGGTGGGTTCAAGCAAGGCCCAGACACTGGCCCTAAGGCTCAACGAACTCTTCGGCGCCCGGGCCGGAGCGAGGGTTGAGGTCTTCGGCAGGGAGACGGACATATCGCGGCACGACGTTATCTTCGACTGCGTGGATAATTTCGAGACCCGGATAGTGCTGAGCGAAAAATGCAGGGACGAGGGAAAGATGCTCATCAGCGGCGGCACCAGCGCGGGCGCGGGGCAGGCGGTGGTCTTTCTTCCCAAAGAGTCCCCCCAAACTCCTGCCGAGCTTTTGGGTCTTTACGAGCTCGTGGAGGCGAGGGAGACAGAGGAAGACCAGACGCGCGGCGAATCTTGCGTCTACAGGCCCGATCCGTCGGTGATCATGCCCAATCAGATCATCGCGGGCCTCATGGTCGACTCCCTGAGGGTCCATGCCTGCGGGGGGAAGCCCCAAAACGTGTTTTACGATTCAAATAGCGCTAAAAAGTTCTAGGGATTAACCAGGCGGCTCCCCGGGGCCCGGCCCGTTCTCCACGCGGAAACGGGCAACCAGGAGCGCGGGTCTTAGATAAGCTCAATACCCGGGGGATGAAGACGCGGCCAAGGAAGCCCAAAGCATAAATGGGGAAAGTGTCATGACTATGTGGTTCTACGACGAAGCGGGCGATATGGAGGAGTGCCGGGCCTTTCGCAAGGAGGTCCGGCGCCTTGAAAGGGAGTACCTCGAATACCGGGTGCTGTTGCGTGATGCCCAAAGGGCCCTTCGGGACGATCCGGCTGACGAGAACCTAAAGGCCCGGGTGGCTTATCTTGAGCGAAGGTTGAAAGACCTGGAGAGGCAGGGCCCCTGGCTCACGTCAGACCTCCCCATGGAGTACGCGCTCTGGGGGCCGCCCCACGGGTGATTATTTAGAACGCGGCCTTCATGGAGGGCCGTGTCCATATCCGAGCCGGAGCTGAAGCGCTAGGCCGCGACCCTGAGGCACATGGAGCTTTTGAGGGGCTCCCGGGAGCACGGCGAGGATTTCTTCAGGAGGTTCGACCACCGGTTATCGCGGCCCCGGCCTCACTCGGCGCGCAGCGCGTCTATGGGGTTGAGACGCGCGGCCTGCCTCGCGGGGTAGAAACCGAAGAAGAGGCCCACCGACGCTGACACCGCCACCCCTAAAAGCACGGCTTTATACGCGACGAGGAACTGCCATTTCGAGAAGTAGGAGATGAGGTAGGATGCGCCGATGCCCAGGGCGATCCCCAGCGCGCCGCCCACCATGCAGAGGATTATGGATTCTATGAGGAACTGGCCATGGATATCGCCCTTGCGCGCGCCCAGCGCGCGGCGGATGCCGATCTCCTTC
>JARFUL010000019.1 GCA_029289015.1 Syntrophobacteria bacterium
GACTTGTAGAACATCTTGTCCATCTGGTCGAGGTCGTTTGTGTTGACGACCACGTTGACCGACAGGGAGAAAGCGGTCATGTTGTCCATGGAGCGGAAGTCGTTGCCCACCAGCGCGAGGAACATCCTGCGCCGGGTGGACATGGGCATGGGCATGAAGAACCTGAGGATCGCGTTGGACCGGTGGTCCTCCCCGGAGAACTTCTCGTCGAGGATCACCACGTCGAAGTGGTGGTAGCGTATCTTGGTCATCGCGTCCTTCAGGTTTGTGGAGTTGAACACCCGGTAGTCCATCCCTTCGAGCGCGGCCCTGCTCTTGGCCTGAATATCGCTGTTTTCGCTGCAGATAAGCGCGATCTTTACCCCCTCTTCCACGAAGTCGAGCGCGGCCGCGTCCGGGTCTTCGTCCACCTGCAGCCCGGGCTCCTCCGCGGGTTTGGCCCTGGTGTCCACGGTGATTGGGTCCTTGCACTTAGGACAGGGGATCTTGACCACCTGGTCCTGGGGCAGCTTCTCGTCGGGAACGTTGAACACCGCTTTGCAGCTATCGCACTGTACCTTCAAACCCCACCTCCGTATGCCTGGTTAATCTCGTGTGAGACCGTAGATACTCCTTGGAGCCGGTCTTCTTACTTGCGCTGCTCCCTCGCGTAGTCCCGGTCCATGTCCAGGTCGTCGATGTCGGTGGTCTTCTCACCCCTCGCGGACTTGATCGCGTCTATCTTGCGCTTCACAACGGCCCTCTTCGACGCGTACGCGAGCGCGGTCTCCTCGGTGATGGTCCCTTGCTCATAGAGTTCGCCCACGTTGTCGTCGAAGGTCTGCCACCCGTAGGTGCGGCTGTCCTCGATGATCTCGTAGAAGGTCTTGCCCTCGGACTCGCCCATGAGCACGGACTCCTTGGTCCTCAGGTTGGAGCCCATTATCTCGATGGCCGCGACCCTGCCGCCGCCCTCCTTGGGGAGCAGCCTCTGGCACACGATCCACCGCACCGTGTCTGAGAGCCTGATGCGGATCTGGTTCTCCTCCTCGGAGTCGAACATGCCCACCAGCCGGTTTACGGTCTGGCCCGCGTCCACCGTGTGGAGCGTGGTGAGCACGAGGTGCCCGGTTTCCGCGGCGCTGAGCCCTATCTCAACGGTCTCCCGGTCGCGCATCTCGCCCACGAGGATTATCTTGGGCGCCTGCCTCAGCGCGGCCCTGAGCCCGCTTGAGAACGCGTCGAAGTCGGAGCCCAGCTCCCTCTGGTTGAAGGTGGAGATGCGGTGGTGGTGCACGAACTCCACCGGGTCCTCGAGGGTCACTATGTGCACGGGCTTGAGGTCGTTGACGTGGTTGAGCACCGCGGCCAGGGTGGTGGACTTGCCCGAGCCGGTCGCGCCGGTGACGAACACGATGCCGTTCTTCTCCTCTGCCATCTGCTTTAACACCTGGGGCAGGCCGAGCTCGTCTATGGTGGGGATCTCGGTGGAGAGTTTACGCATCACCACCGAGTAGTAGCCCCGCTGGGAGAATATGTTGACCCTGAAGCGGGCCTGGCCGGCCAGGTGGTAGCCCAGGTCGCAGGAGCCCATTCTTAATAGTATCTCGGTGTTGCGCCGGTCGCCGTCTATTAGGTTCATGGCCAGGACTTCGGTCTGGAAGGGGGTCAGCGACTCGATGGGCGGGTCCATGTCTACGAGCTTGAGCACCCCCGCGGACTCAACCTGGAACGGCCGGTCCACCGTGATGTTCAGGTCTGAGACGTTGGGGTGCGACGCCAACATCCTCCTGAGAAAATGGTCCACTTCTCTCTTTCTCATTGCCTACACCTCCGTAAAGTCCGAAGGCGCTCCCCTGAGGAACGGACGGAACTTCTCCTTGTCTGTACACTTCATGTAGGCTTCGTCGGGGCTTATGCGCCTGCCCTTGAGGGCAATCATTATCGCGTCGTCCAGGGACTGCATCCCGTACTTCTTCCCCGCCTGGATGGAGCTGGCGATCTGGTGGGTCTTTCCCTCGCGGATGAGCGCCCTCACCGCGTAGGTCGCGATGAGGATCTCAGGGCAGCAGATCCGGCCGGGCCTGTCCGTCCTCTTGAAGAGGTTCTGGGAGACCACGGCCCTGATGCCGTCCGCGATGTTCGCCCGTATCTGGGCCTGCTGGTTTGCGGGGAAGACCTCGATGATGCGGTCAACGGTCTTGGCCGCAGAGGTGGTGTGCAGCGTGCCAAAGACCAGGTGGCCGGTGTTGGAGGCCTCGATGGCCAGCGCGATGGTCTCGAGGTCGCGCATCTCCCCCACGAGGATTATGTCCGGGTCTTCACGCAGCGCGCCCTTGAGCGCGGCTGAGAAGGACTTTGTGTGCACCCCCACCTCCCGGTGGTTCACCAGGCAGTTCTTGGACTCGTGCACGAACTCGATGGGGTCTTCCACCGTGATGATGTGGTCCTTTCTCTTCCGGTTGGCCTCGTCGATTATCGCGGCCAGGGTGGTGGACTTGCCCGAGCCGGTGGGCCCGGTCACGAGGACCAGCCCCCTGGGAAGCATGGCCAGCTTGCCTATCACGGGCGGCAGTTTGAGCTCCTGGACCGTCATTATCTTGGACGGGATGAGCCTGAAGACCGCGCCCACCCCCCATTTCTGCTTGAAGAAGTTGGCCCGGTACCTCGCCTGGCCGGGGATCTCGTACGCGAAGTCCACGTCCCCGGTCTCCTCAAAGACCTTGATCTTGTCCTCCGGGGTAATCTCATAGAGCATCCCCCTGAGCTCCTCGTCCTCCAGTTCCTTGTACTTCACCCTCTCCATCTCGCCGCTCACCCTGAGGATGGGCTGGGAAGTTGCCACGAGATGGAGGTCCGAAGCCCCCATATCGTTCATGAGCTTGAAAAACGCGTCTATTCGGGCCATGGAACTCCTCCGTAGGTGTGGTGTTAATTTTGCATATTATACCACGGTATGTCTATCTTCCCGGTATAAAAAGGGCCGAGGGCCATCCATTCAGCAAATATTTGATATTTAAAGGTTTTTTAAGTGCCAAACCTCCCCGGATGTGGTCTGCTGCCTGATTTGTGTGCTTCCCGCCTCCCCTCGCGGGGCTCGGCAACGAGCCGGTTTTTGGGGGGAGTTTAACCTACTGTGAGAACCCCGCCTGCCGGTCCAGCTCCCTGTTCCAGCGGACCCAGTCGTTGTCGTCCTCCTGGGGCGTGAACCTTCGGACCGGGCTGGGCACCCCGTCGGGCCCGACGGTCACCTGCATCATGGCCTCAACGATCCGCACCCACTCATCCATGCTCACCCGCCGCGGGCCGGGAACCCGCTGGGGCCCGGGAACCCTCCGGATAGCGGAGCCCGGCTCCCCGGGAGAGGGGAGCCGCACCGGCGACCTGTAGACCTTGATGGACCCGGTG
>JARFUL010000020.1 GCA_029289015.1 Syntrophobacteria bacterium
AGCGCCGCGCCCCTCACTGCCAGCGCGTCGGCCAGCTCCCCCGCGGTGGTCTCGTCGCCTATGTCCAGTGCTTCCTGCATCAGTATATCGCCCGTGTCCACCCCCGCGTCCATGACCATGGTGGTGACCCCCGTCTCCCGGGCCCCTTCCAGGATGGCCCTCTGGATGGGGGCCGCGCCCCTGAGCAGGGGCAGGAGCGACGCGTGGAGGTTCACCGGATATATCCTGGGCATGGCCAGGATCTCGGGGAAGAGTATCCTCCCGAAGGCCACCACGGCCAAAACGTCGAAGCCCAAAGAGCCGAGCCACCCGAGGAACCCCGGCTCCTTCAGGGAGGCCGGCTGGGCCACCTCGATCCCGAGCCGCTCGGCCTCCTTTTTCACAGGAGAGGGCAAGAGCTTCCTCCCCCTTCCTTTGGGCCTGTCCGGCTGGGTCACCGCCGCGAGGATATTGAACCCCTCCCGGTGAAGAAGGGTGAGGCTTACCGCCGCGAACCGGGGCGTGCCCATGAACACCACGCTGACCCGCGGACCGTGCATCAGCCCTCCTTCATCATGCGCTTTTTGACCCCTCTCTTGTAGAGCTCCCTCTTCAGCCTTGATATACGGTCAATAAAGAGAATCCCGTCCAGGTGGTCCAGCTCGTGCTGGAGCACCACGGCCAGATAACCCTGGGCCTCGATGGAGACCTCCTTCTCCGCGAGGTCGTAGCCCGTAACAAGGACCCTGGCCGCGCGCTTGACATCTGCCGCGTAATCCGGGACCGAAAGGCACCCCTCCTCAAAGACCTGCTTACCCTCGGCCTCTACGATCACCGGGTTCACCAGGATGATGAGCCCCTGGGAAGCGTCCTCCTGCATCCGGGTCACGTCCAGCACCACCAGCCTCACCGGCCTGCCCACCTGGTTGGCCGCGAGCCCCGCGCCCGGCGCGAGATACATGGTCTCCACCATGGCATTGGCCAGCCTCTCCACCTCGCCGTCTATGTTCTCAAGGGGCACGGCCTTCTTGAGCAGCACCTCGTCGGGATACGTGTATATCTTTAGCGTTCCCATTTTTATCTACCAAATAATACTGTGTTTTTGTCGTGCGGGCCCCGGCAAAAACTCTGGACATGACTACCTTTACCACCACCGAAAGCCCCGGGCAACAGATTATTGCCCATCATCAATGTACCCGGCCCCGTTATTCTACCCTATCCGCGGGCCGCGCTCAATGGCCCGCGCGGGAACCCGAAAATCTCAAATGGCTACAAAACTGAACGTTTTAAAGTGCACAAAAGCATAGCAAAAAACCGACCCCAAACCACAAACCAACATTATTTATTGTCTATCTTATTGCATTTAATGAATATTTCGCCTATTATTGTCTGGCGTGCAACAAGGCACGTCAATTGCAGTATAAAATACTTGCCCAAAAATATAGCCGAACCATACCTTGGGGGGGACATAAAATGGACCCTGATAAAAAGTCGGACTTCCTTTCCATCAACTCCAGAAACCTCCTCTACAGGCTGAAGATCTCCTTTGGCTTCTTCTTCCTTATCCCCGCGACCGGGTTCATGCACTACGCGGTGAAATACGACCTGTTTACCAAGGAAGACTCTATCTACTACGTCATAGCCTTTTTGGCTCTCGTGTTCGTGGGGGTGGCCATTCTGAGGGAGATGGTCAGGGGGGTGGAAGAGGTGGCCAAGAACGTGGCCGGCGAGGTCTCCGTCCGGCTGGGCGACAGCGGCTTTCAGGCCAGGGACGAGCTTGAGGAGATAGCCAACTCCTTCAGGGCGCTCACCGACAGGCTCGAAGAGACGGACAGGTCTTTAGCGCGAAGGCTCCAGGAGATCCGCGCGCTGAGGGACCTGAACCACCTCACCCTGGGGGTCTCGGACCCGGAAATCCTCCTCTCACACTCCCTGGACAGGTCCATGGAGGTCGCGGGCGCGATGGGCGGAGCGATCTACTCCATCGAATCCCTGGAGGGACACTCCCTGCTCTCCATGAGGGCCGTGGCCGGAAAGGGCTTGAGCGGCCTGGTGGGCTCGGAGGTAGAGCTGGCGGACCACCCGGCCCAGAAGGTGCTCGAGCAGGGCAGGACCGCGTTTTTGCACAGACACAACGCGAAAAGCTGGAATATGCTGCTCAGCGAGGACGCGGGCCACGCGGTCGCGGTGCCTGTTCCCAACAAGAGCTCCACCTGGGGCATAGCGGTCCTCGTATCTTCCAAGGAGTCCCCCTTCCCCAATGACGTGCTGGAGTTTCTCACCCCCTTCTTCGCAACCCTGGGCATGGCCCTGGAACTGGACGAGATAGGGATCAGGGAGAGGGAGAGGTCCGAGGACCTCAAGGCGGTCCTGGACATCATCAAGCTGATAAACTCCGGGCTCTCGGGCCTGGATATGATGGAAGCCCTGGCTGCGAAGCTCAACGAGCTTTTTCCCCACGACTGGATCGGGCTGGCCCTCACCGACTCGAAGAACAGGGAGCTAAGACTCACCTACGCGTCACCCAACGACCAGAACAAGCTGCCCATGGGCCTTGTGTTCCCCGAGACCCGCTCCCTATTCAAGACCGCGACGCGGCTCGGCGGCGTTGTCCAGGTGGAAGACCTCAAGGGAGGCCCCAACCACTTCGAGAAGTCTCTGCTGAAGAGGTTCGGACTGGGCTCCATCATCCTGGCCGGCCTCTCCGTCCGGGGGGACAAGCTGGGGGCCATCTGTCTCGGCTCCAAGACCCCCCACGCGTTCTCCCGCCGCCACGGCAGGCTCCTGGGGATGATCGCGGAGGAGATGGCCCTCGCGGTTGAGCAGAGCCGGCTCCTGGAGAGGTTCAAGAACAAGGCCGGGGAGCTCGAGGTTCTCAACCGGGTGGGCCAGGCGCTCACCTCCTCCACCTTCAACATGGACCGGGTGCTCACCTACACCCTTGAGATGATAAGCGGGCTCATGAACGTGGACGCGGGCTCGCTCCTTCTGTTGAAGGACGACGAGCTGGTCTTCGAGGTGGCCCTGGGCGAGGTGGGAGAGTCCCTGAAGGACCTCAGGATGAAGGTGGGCCAGGGTGTGGCCGGGTGGGTGGCCGCGTCCGGCGAGCCCATGATCGTCAACGACGTAAAGGAGTCCCCCCACTTCTCGCCGGAGTTCGACGCGAAGACCGGGTTTACCACCAAGAACCTCCTGTGCGTCCCCATGATCGTGGGGGGCCGCACCATCGGCGTCATCGAGGTGCTCAACAAGGTGAGGGGCGCGTTCAACGAGGGGGACCTGAGGATCCTCAAGTCCGTGGCCTCGTCCGCGGCCATTGCGCTGGAGAACTCCCGGCTCTACGACAAGTCCACCCAGGTGGCCAAGAAGGAGCGCATCATCCGCTCCATATTCCAGAAGTACGTGCCCGAGGAGGTGGCCAGCGAGATCCTCGACCTGGGAGAGAGGGACCTCATCACCCTGGGTGAGAGGAGGATGGTGACCCTTCTCAACGTGGACATCCGGGGATACACCCGCCTTTCCAAGACATCCTCCGCGGAGCAGGTGATCGCGGTGCTCAACTACTTCTTCATGGTCATGGGCAACACGGTGCTCAGGTACCACGGCATATTGGACAAGTACCTGGGCGACGGGCTCTTGGCCATATTCGGCGCGCCGGTCACCTCCAAGAACCACGCGCTCATGGCCACCCAGGCCGCGGTGGAGATGGTGGAGAAGCTCGAAGAGGTGAACCGCTACGTTATGGAGCAGATCGGCGTTCCCATAGGCATCGGGGTCAGCATAAACTCCGGCGAGGCCATCGTGGGGAACATCGGTTTCGAGAAGAAGATGGACTACACCGCGATCGGCGAGGTGGTGAACGACACCTTCGGGCTCCAGGACCTGACCAAGGAGCGGCTCAACTCCATCCTGATAAGCGACACCACCCAGCAGCAGGTGTCCCCCTTCGTGTTCTCCCGCTCGCTGGGTCTCAAGACCCTCGAGGGCGGCACCAGGATGGAGGTCTTCGAGGTCACGGGCAAAAGAGAGATGAGCGACCTCGAATACCTGGTCTACCAGGCGAGATTGAAGGAGGAGAAGGACAAGGGGCTGAACTGATCCTCAACCCCGCTGCAGGGACCCCCCGAGGATGTCCAGCACCCCCCGGCAGTCCTCCAGAATATAGTCGGGCCCGTGGTCCAAGAACTCCTCTTTGCCCACCCTTCCAGTGAGCACCGCGCAGGTCTTTACCCCCGCGCGCTTCCCGGTGGCAACGTCTATGGGATGGTCTCCCACGTAGAGCGTTTCTGCGGGAGTGTTTCCCATCCTTTTCAGGGCCTCGAAGAGATGCGCGGGGTCCGGCTTGACCCTTTCCACCTCTTCCCTGGGCACGAACGCGGTTACGTGGGCCTCGATGTCTGGGAACACCCTCTTTACCGCAGTCCCCAGGTTCCTGGTGACGATCGCGGTGGAGACCCCGAGCCCCGCGAGCCGGGAGAGGAGCGGCCTGGTGAAGGGGAAGAGCTCGCTGTTGGCCGCGGCCTGAAGCTCCATCTCGCGGATGAGGCTGTGGCCCTGGTCCAGGAAATCCTCCCTCTGGCCTATGGGAAGTCCTGAGGCCAGGCTGCTCAGGAGCTCCAAAGTGTGGATGTTGCCGGACGCGCGCGGGGAGAGCCCGCGGCTTAAAGAGAGCTTGACTATCCGCTCCTTCATGAGCCCGAAGTCCAGGTTCAGCTCCGCGAGGGTGCCGTCAAAGTCGAAGATAATTGCCTTAAGTTCCATCTCTTTCAGGAATCGTCCTCCCCGGAGCCGGACTGGAGCACGAACCTTCCCTTGGCCTCGGCCAGAACCTCCCCGGTCTCCTCAAGGAGCAGCCTTGCCGAGGTTATGGCCACCTGGCCCCGCGCGTTCTCCACCCGGCCCTCGGCCCTCAAAGGCACCTCTATGGGGACCGGCGCCCTGAACCTTATGTCTATGGAGCCGGTGACGCCGGTGCCCGCGGTGCGGATCACCGCGTGGGCCATGACCTCGTCCATCAGGGTGGAGACGATCCCGCCGTGGGCCACCCCCTTCCAGCCCTGGTGGTCCTTCTTCAGGGTCACGGTGGCCGAGGCCACCCCATCCTCGAAGGAGACCTCCATCCTGAGCCCGATGGGGTTCTTGGAGCCGCACGCGAAACAGCGGTCGTTGTCCTCAAGTCTCTTGGTGTTGCTCATATCCAGCCTCGAAAAACTCCCTGTCAATCTATGTTGGACACGGGCTCACGTCCGGTAGTCCGCGTTTATGGAGATGTACTCCGGACTCAGGTCGCAGGTGAGCACCTCCACCTCGGCAGGGCCCAGGCTGAGGTCCACGGTGATTCTCACCTCCCCTTGGCCCAAAAGCCTCTCTGCCTTCTTCTCCGCGGCCCTTCCCCGGCCCACGCCGCGCCTTACCACCTTGACCTTGCCGATGTAGACATCCACCTGGCTCTGGTCGAACTCCACCCCCGCGCGGCCCAACGCGGCCATGACCCTGCCCCAGTTGGCGTCTTGGCCGTAAATCGCGGTCTTCACCAGGGGCGAGTTGGCGATTGTTTTGGCCGCGGCCTCGGCCTCAGCGGGCGTGCGCGCCCCCCGAACCCGGACCTTCACCAGCTTGGTGGCCCCTTCGCCGTCCTGCGCGATCATCTTGGACAGCCCTCCGAGGACCCGGCCCACCGCTTCCTTGAACGGGCGGACCTCCCCGGGCGGAGACTCGAGGGTTAGCTCCGGGTTTCCGGCCAGCCCGTTGGCCAGCATAAGGCAGGTGTCGTTGGTGGAGGTGTCGCCGTCCACGGTCACCAGGTTAAAGGACTCCATGACCCCCTCCTCCAGAACCTCGTCCAGCAGCCCGGGGGCCACCTTCGCGTCGGTGAGCACGAAGCCCAGCATGGTGGCCATGTTGGGCGCGATCATGCCCGCGCCCTTGGCAAACCCCAGCACGTTGAAGATCTTGCCGCTGAGCCTCCCCCACGCGGAGATCACCTTGGGGAAGGTGTCCGTGGTCATGATGGCCCGGGCCACGTCATAGAAATCCTTCTTGTCCAGCCCCCGCACAAGCCGGGGCACCGCCCTGCGCACGGCCTGGACCGGAAGGTGCGCGCCGATGACCCCGGTGGAGCACGAGAGCACCAGCGGCAGGTCTATGCCCAGCGCGTCGGCCACCATCGAGGAGGTAATGGTCGCGGCTATGAACCCCCTTTGGCCAGTGCACGCGTTCGCGTTGCCCGAGTTCACCAGAACCGCCCTGGCCCAGCCCCCGCTCTCTGCCAACCGCTCCATGGAAAGGAGCACCGGCGCGGCCTTGACCTGGTTGGTGGTAAATACCCCGGCCGTGGCCGCTGGCACCCTGGAATATATCAGCGCCAGGTCCTTGCGGCCCTTGTACTTGATACCAGCGGCCACCGCGGAAAAGAGAAACCCCCTGGGCCGGCGGTGGCTGGCCTCCCGGATCGTCTTTTGGTCCAATTTGGACATCACCCCATCTCCTGGAACCCCTCTCCCATGATTAAAAAAGATTACCTGTCCACCGTTATGAAGGTCACGGTCTCTATGGACCCGCCGGAGAACCTCCACACCTCGAAGCTCCCGGGAACGTCGCCGTGCCCGTCGAAGTTGCAGGGGCCGGAAACACCCTGGTAGTCCACGTCAATACCGCTGGCTACCAGCTTGAGCGCCCTTTTGAGGTTGCGCGCGTCTATCTCTATGCCCGGAGGGTTGGTGCGGGTGTCCCTGGTAACGAGGACCACCTCTCTGCCCAGTATGCCGCCGGCCCGGTTCAGGTCGTCTTTAGCCATCTGCGCGCCGTTGTCTATGGCCGGGCCGTACGCGCCGAGATCGCCGGACAGGGCCACCAGGGAGCCGAACTTGATCTGCGCGGCAAAGACGTTGCCATAAGCCTCTGGGCCGAGCATGGCAACGAAAAGAGCCCACCTCATCCGTTGTACCCGCGCTCTGACCCGGCCTCGCGCTCCCGGTCCAGCCTTTTTCCCACGAGATACGCGTCCACTATCCCGAAGACCCATACTCCGAAGATGGCCCAGAAAGCCATGCGCACGCTCCCGGGGATGCGGTGGGAGATGGAGCTCACCCATCCGCTTATCTCCTCCAGGCTCATTCCCTGAAGGCTCGCCATGTCCTCCGCGAAGATGGTCGAGGCCTTTACATACATAAACAAAAAGAGAAGCACCACCACAAGGACCAGCACCGCGCCCTTGAGGAACTGCCGGTTTGAGAACTGCCCTATCCCGGGAAAGACCAGCCCGCTCAAAGCCGTGGCAAGGATGCTC
>JARFUL010000021.1 GCA_029289015.1 Syntrophobacteria bacterium
ATACCTTCCTCTATTCAACATTTCAGCGACTTAATTGTAAATTCAGAATGAAAACGAGGTTTTTTCTTGTGCAACTCGAAGCTTATGTGCAGAAGTAGCAGTTCAGCCTTTGTAGTTGTCCGTAGGGGCCCTGAATTCCAAGATAACGAAGAGTAGTGAAGCCACGATGCCCTGGAGCACCAATAAAATAGCATCTAAGGTCCGGGCGTTGCGGAGCACCACCGCGCTCACCCCGAGGCACGCGGAGTAGGCCCAGATGGAGAGCACGGTGAGCTTGCTCTTGCCCAGCATCCTGTAGACCCGGTGGTGGAAGTGGTCCCTGCCCGTGTGTTCCACCCACTCTCTTACGCTCCTCACCTTGCCCGTGACTATCCTCGCGATGGTGGTGTGGGTCATGTCGAAGATGGGCACCCCGAAGATGAGCACCGGCGCGGCGAAGGAGACGATGGGGTCGTTCTGGGCCCACTCCCCCTTAACTGCCAGGCACGCGAGGATGAACCCCATGAGGGTGGAGCCCAGGTCGCCGAGGAATATCTTCGCGGGCCCCTTTAGGAGGAAGTTGTGGGGCAAAAACCCGAGGGAGGACCCCAGCATCGCGAGCGCGAACCACCCGAGGAAAGGCTGGTTCGTCTGAAACGCGACCATGCCGAGAAAGAACGAGATGATCGCGGAAAGCCCCGAGGCCAGGCCGTCCATCCCGTCCAGAAAGTTCATCGCGTTGGTGATGCCCAGGATCCAGACCACGGTGAGAAAAACCTCCATGGAGTCGCCGAGCAGGCCCGGGGGAAAGAGGTTCAGCTTTATCCCCCCCAGCATGATCACCACCGCCGCGGCCACCTGGGCCCCAAGGCGGATGCGCGCCTTGAGCCCCTTTATGTCGTCGATCAGGCCCACGAGGAAGAGCAGCGAGGAGGCCAGCAATATGGCCAGAACCTGGCGGTCTATGATGTTGTTTATCATCATGGAGGAGATAAAGGCCACGTAGATGGCCACCCCTCCCAGAAGCGGGGTGGGCGCGCCGTGCTTTTTGCGCGCGTCGGGCACGTCGAGGATGGAAAACCTCAACGCGGCCCACCGGCACAGCGGGGTGAGCGCGTGGGCCATGAGAAAGGAGAAGGCCAGGATGTAGAGCCACCTTATCCCCTGGAGCCTCACCCACTTCAGCACCGGCGGGGTGGCGATGGCCACGATGAGAACCCACTCCATGGCCAGGGGAATCCCCCCGAATAGGCTCTTCACAGGGACTGTCCGCGTGTCCTGGGACAAAAAAAATAACCCCCCGTTGCTATAAAAGGCCCCTTGGGCTAGGCCGTAAGGGCCCTTTGCACCGCGCTCTCGACTCTCGCTATCTCCTCCTCGCGGAGCGCGGGGTAGATGGGGACCGAAAGAGCCCGGGAGAAGGCCCTGTCGGCCCCGGCGAACTTTCCCCCGTCTCCCAGGCCGTACTGGTGGAGGTTCCTGAAGACCGGCCTTGCGGCCGTAACCCCGAAGCTGTCGAGAAACTCCATCACCCGCTCCACGGGCTGCGAAATATCCAGCACGAAGCGGTAGAAGTTGGGAAGGGCCTCTTCGGGCGCAAGCTCCGGCAGCCCCGCGAGCCCGTCCCAGGCCGCAACGTACCTCTCCGCGATCATCCGCCTTTTTAGCACAAACCTCTTCAGTTTGTCCAACTGGGAGGACGCCAGCGCTGAGGCCACGTCCGTGGTCTTGAAGTTGAACCTGGGCGCGAGGCTTATCTTGTTGTCGTACTCCCGGATATCCGCGGCCCTGGCGAGAATCCCCCCGTCTTTGGACACCACCGCGCCGCCCTCCCCCGCGGCCGCCATCTTGGTCGCGTAAAAGGAGAAGATCGCGGCCAGGCCGAAGGAGCCGGTTGGTCTCCCCCGGTAGAGGGACCCCAGCGACATCGCGCAGTCCTCCAAAACCGGAACGCCCAGGGCCGAGATCTCGTCGAGGCGCGCGGGAAGCCCGAAGAGGTGGGGAACTATAATGCATGCGGTCTTGGGCGTCAGCCGCGCTCTCAGGTCGTCGGGGTCAATGTTGTAGGTTTCGGGGTCCACGTCGCAGAGAAGCGGCGTAGCTCCCGCGAGGGTCAGCGCGTGGAGGGGCGCGCTGCACACGTAGGTGGGAAGGGCCACCTCACTCCCCGGGCTCACCCCCATGGCCCTGAGTGCGACGTATATGGCTGCGGTGCCCGAGCTCACCGCGACCGCGCGCTTTGCTCCCACGAGGAGCCTCAGCTTCTCCTCCAGCTCCAGGGTCTTCCTCCCCTGGGCCAGGTGGCCGGACCGCACCACAGAGGCCACGGCCAAAACGTCCTTGTCGTCGATAAGGGGGCGCGAATGTGGTATGGGGGGCTGCATCAGACGTCCAGAAAGAGCCTGGAGGGCACGAAACCCTCCGCGAGCTTCACCCTGCCCTGGATGCCCCGGAAGGTGGCCGCAGACCTGGCCAGGTCGACTATGGACATGTCCTCCACCATGGTGCGCATCACCTGGGAGGAGTGGGCCCTGAGCGCGTTTATCTTATCTTCGATGGTCGCGGAAATGTCAACGAACACGCTGGGGGAGAAGTTGAGGGTGGTGGGCCCCTCGAAGTAGAGGACGTTCTTGATGTAGCGGGTGGCCGCGCTGGT
Source organism: Syntrophobacteria bacterium (assembly GCA_029289015.1). Taxonomy (GTDB): domain Bacteria; phylum Desulfobacterota; class Syntrophobacteria; order JARFUL01; family JARFUL01; genus JARFUL01. The sequence goes on from JARFUL010000021.1 coordinate 2,636, forward strand.
GGCCTCTGCGATGTGGCGGTGGTCCTGGTGGGTGTCCTCGGGCCAGTGGGTGAAGATGAGGGACGGCCTTACCTTCTCTATCACCTCCTCCACCTTGTCTATGGGCTCCTTCGAGGTGGGGATGCGGGTGTCCTCGAACCCTCCCCAGAACACCTCCTTCACGCCCATGAGGTCCGCGGCCCTGACCTGCTCGCCCCCTCTCGGGTCGCCGCCCATGTGGCCCTCCTCGCCCATGGTCATCACCAGCATGTAGGGTTCGTGGCCCTCCCTGGCATATTTGATGATGGTTCCGCCGCAGCCGAATTCAATGTCGTCCGGGTGGGCTCCAATGGCCAGTAGTCTCATGTCTCTCCCCTTATTATTCGGAGGCTCTCAGGCCCGCAGTTGAAAAGGAGGTCCACCACCGAGAGGTTGGGCACGAAGTCACCGAAGAGCTGCGGGTATACCGGGTGGTTGAACTCCTGGAACACCACCTCGACGCCGCGCTTCTCGTACCTCTCCATTTCCATGTATGAACGGCCGCCCGCGCCCGCGATGTAGGTGGTCGTGCCAAGCAGCTTTACTATGCCTATGAGCCGCTCGTCGGGATGATCGGGAAGCTCCCCCATCTCCGACGCGAGAAAAAGCTCCGTGTTTACGCCTAGATAGCCCGCGATGGTTCGGGCCGCGAACACGTTGAGCTCCGAGAGCCCAACCCACTCCCTCTCCCAGATCGAAGAGAGAAGCCCGCTTATCTCCTCGAAGTACCCGGCCTTCCCGTAGTTGGTTACGAGGGCCTGGCTCTGCTTCTTCTGCCACCGGACCGTGTCGTTGATCCGGACCTCTTCTATGGCCTGGCCGAAGCTGTGAATAACCGGGACCGTGAGCCACTGGGGGCCCGACGCGGTCTTGATCCGGTTGCGGTTCTGCCACTCGTTCTTCTTGAAATGCACCGTGTCGAGGAACACGAACGCGTCGGCCTGGTCCATCTTGTGGATGTACCCGAGCCACGGAAGATACTGGGGCTGGTGAATGGAGACTATCAACGCGCACCTTTCAGCCTGCGGGCCCCCTGACAAAGATTCGGGGCACGTAGAACACGTAGTTGGCCATTATAGCGTCAAGCTGCCCCGCAGTCTCCCCTTCAATAACCTGGTAGAGCTCCTTGAGGGACTTGGCGCCCTTGAGCGCGTCCGGCAGCCTGGGCCCCGGCCAGAGCCTCTCGTGGAGGGGCAGGAGATACACCTCGGACCCGGACCGCCAGGCCATGCCCAGCTCCTCCTTGAGCGCCTGGGCCTTGTTGAACACGTCCCTTATGAGCGCGGTGCGGAGGATGGGCACGGAGCTGCGGATAAGGCACTCCATGATCCCCGCGAGCCGGTAGACCTTCCTGAGGCTCTCCAGGGAAGACCTGTGGCGGAAGAGCCCCAGCGCGGTGTCGAGCACCGCGCCGGAGAGCTTGTAGCCCTCCGGGACCTGCCAGAGATGCCGGTGGCCGGGGAGCGCGCTTTCGGCAAGGGCCCTTTCCCTCTCGTAGCGCTCCGCTTCCGCGACAAGGCACTGGATCAGCGCGCCTTCATAGTAGGGCGCGGCCCTGAAGCGGATGGG
>JARFUL010000022.1 GCA_029289015.1 Syntrophobacteria bacterium
GTACCACGGGGGCAGGACCTTCTATATCCCCAGGGGAACAAAGAGAGAGAAGGAGGCCAGGAACGCTAGGATCATCGAAAAGAGAACCCAGGGGTGGTCCCTCAAGCTCATCGCCTCACAGGAAGGCCTGAGCGCGCGCCAGGTGTCAAACGTCCTCCGTGCAGTGAGGGGAGGGAGGGGAATACTGGCGGGCCTAAGAGGACCCCCAGAGAGCCCGAGGAGGCCAAGGGGGAGAAGGCCCCTCGCCCCACCCCCTTTAACGACTGCGGACGCCCGAGCGGATATACATCTCCAGCGGGTCCAGGCTGGTGCCGTCGTATTCCCTTAAAAAAAAGCCCACCGTGCCCTGGGCACCGGCCGAAATTGTTAGAGCGACAATCTATGCGGCAAGGTTGCCGGAGGATACGGCTGCCCTTAAGTAAGACTAATAAAATATTACGAATTTAAGTAATAATTATAAAAATATTTAGAATCTTCCGGGGTAGTCGTGCCTTACGACGAAATGGTACGATGCCGCACCCGCTGGCTGCCAAATAGTTGTAATCATTGGTATTCACGCTTCAGACGCCCCTGAAATAGTCCAGTGGCGCTTGGGGAACTTTCGTATCGCGAAACGGGGATAAGCCACTGTTTCTGGCCCAATTTTTGGGTTGACCGAATCGCGCTGAATGCCTATAATTTTTAGAGTTAAAGTGAAAAATATCACTAAAAAGAGAGTTCCGATGAAGACGATAAGGGTCAAGGACTTGATGGTGCCTCTTCCCAAATATGGAACCGTTTCCCAGGACGCGACCCTCCATGAAGCATTCGAGGTAATGGAGAAGGCATACGAGGAGTCCAGGCATCGGGCGATTTTGGTGCTGGGAGAGAATGACCGGATTGTCGGAAAGCTCAACAGGCTCGACCTTCTCGGGGCTCTCGAACCGAAGTACCAGGATATAGGAGACATGAGGTCGGTCTCCGCGTCCGGCTTCTCACCCCGGTTTATCCAGTCCATGCTTTCCAACTACCGCCTCTGGCAGAGCCCCTCGGCGACATCTGCCGAAAGGGGGCCTCCCAAAAGGTAAAAGACATTGGCTTCACCCCGATCAGCGACAAGCACATAAGAGAAGATGCCACCTTAGACGAAGCCATCCACCGGCTGATAGACGGCCAGAACCAGACCCTGCTCGTAACCAAGGCCGCGAGCGATGAGGTCGTAGGCGTCCTGCAGCTGAGTGACGTGTTCAAAGAGGTGTGCAAAATAATGAGAGCGTGCGAGATCTAGTTTGCGAGTTCCACCGGTATACCGGTTTTGAGAACCAAGGAGGACTAGCTCAATGGGCCACGATATAGAGCATGATGCGGGCGGAGGCATCCTGGCCAACAAGCTTTTGTGGATATGCATAGGCGCGGGTGTCTTCATACTGATAGCCTTTATTCTACCCACCCCGCAGACCCTGGTAGAGACGCTCGAGAAATACGGGTTCGCCAAGAAGATGATGGAATGGGAGGTGGCCCATAGTGTCAAGGACGCGGCAAACAAGACCATGATCGTGCTGGGGATCATTCCCATGGCGGTGGTCTTCTTCGCGACCGAGGCCATACCCATCGGGCTGACGGGAATACTGATGCCGACCCTGGCCTACTTCTTCCATCTTCTGCCCTCAAGGATGATAGGAAAGACCTTCGCGGGGGACGCTCCCATGTTCCTGCTGGGAGTTTTGGCCATGGGCGTGGCCGTGGTGGACGTGGGCCTGCACAAGCGGCTGGCAAGCTGGCTTCTGGGCTGGACCAAGGGATTCGTGGTCCCGATCTTCGTTTTGTGCATCTCAATGTCGGTGGTGGGCTCCTTCATCTCGGCCCACGCGATGTGCGCGTTCATGACCCCGGTGATGATGGCGGTCTACTTCGGCGCGGTCGAGGCCAACAGCAAGGGAGACACCCTGGATCACGATCCCGCGCTGGCCAAGTTTCTGCTTTTTACGCTCTGCTACGCCCTTAACGTGGGCGGTATAGGCTCTCCCGCGGCTGGGGGCCGCAACGTTATCATGATGGGGTTCTGGTCTGAGTACAACGTGCCCATGGACTTCCTCACCTGGATGAAGTACGGGCTGCCCATAGTGCCGGTTCTCGGGATCGTGGTGGCCGTATACATGCTGCTCTTGTTCGGCCGGAAGATCAAGACCAAGGACCTGACCCCGGGGATGGCGGCCATCAAGGAAGAGACGAGGAAGATGGGTAAGATGACCTACGCGGAGTACGTCACCTTCGCCATGCTCATCGTTATCCTCTTATTGTGGATATTGGGCGGCGAGGAGCTCGGACTGGGAGGCCCCGCGCTGCTGGCCCTGGCGGTCCCGGTGATTTTCAAGACCACGGACTGGAAGAAGATACTCGGCGGCATAAGCTGGGACGCGTGGTTCATGTACTGCGGCGCGCTCACCCTGGGCGCGCTCCTCAAGGAGAGCGGCGCGGCCCTCTGGCTGGCCCAGACCTTCCTGGTTATCCTCGCGAAGGTGGGCATGAGCAAGGGGTTCGGCCTGTGGGTCGGGCTCTCCTCGCTCTCCGGGGTGATCACCAACTTCATGTCCGACGCGGGCACCACCGCGCTCCTGGGCCCCATTGTCATTCCCATGGGGATCATGACCGGCGTCGCGGGTGAGCCCTGGGCCACGGGTCTCGCGGTCGCGTTTGCCACCTCCTTCGCGCACTTCCTCATCGTGGGCACCCCCAACAACGCGATCGTCTACGCGCTGGGCACCTACCCGGACACCGGGGAGAAGGTGATTCACCCCATAGATTTCGTCAAGTACGGCTTCGTGCTGTTCCTTTTGTGCATGATTGTGGTCTGGGTGGTGGGGTTCCTGGGCGTGTTTAAGATCGTAGGATTCCCCGACGGGGTTCTCGAGACCGCGAAGGGGGTGTTGCAGGCCGGCATCAAGTAGCCGACAGCGGCTGCAGGGCACGCCAGCAATCTCGCGATAGCGGGTTTCCATATAAAGGCAGACCGGGGAGTTGATCCCTGGTCTGTTTTTTTCTGCCGAACGCGCGTTGCCGCGAAGGAAAAAGAAGCTGCCTCATCGGACGGAGTTAGTACATAATGGAGCTTATCCGCTGTGGGGAGGATAAAGGAGAAGGCGAGGATGATCGAGGGAGCAAAATTCAGGCAAGAGACCATTGAAAATTTCCTGGAGATGGTGGCCCATGACGCGCCCCTGCCTGCCGCGGGCTCGGCCTCGGCCCTGGTGGGCGCGGTGGGAGCCGCGATGGGCCTCTTTCTGGCCCGCGTCAGCCGAAGGAGGGAGAAGGATGCAGGCCGCAGAATGCATCTTGAAGGTCTTGTCGGAAGGCTGGAAGAGCTCCTCCGTGAGCTTCTCGCGATGATGGACAGCGATTTAAAGGAGTACACCCGGGTCCTTGAGGCCCAGGCACAGGAGCCTGGCCTTGAGGTAGGCAAAGGGGTTCAGCTCGTAGCCCACGGCCAGGATAATGAGCAGCCAGATAAAGGTGGACATGGTGTCAGCCCTCTTCCCCGGGAGCGCAAAAAGGGGCGATAAGCCCGGATGAACCGGCTGTTGGAGACAGGGTGATGATACCATGTTTTAGCTCAGGGCCGAAAGTCCCTGGCCACGCGAAAGCCCCGCGCGTCCAAGAGCGCGAGGATCTCCGGGATGGCCTCCAGGCGGCTGGCCGAGCGCGCGCTCGCCGCGCTAAAGCCGAAGGAGCCGCCGCGCAGCACCCGGTGCCTGCCCCCGGAGGGCCCCTTCGGGTCGACCGCGGGGACTTTGGGGTAGGGGCCGAAGAAGTCGGAGCACCACTCCCACACGTTTCCGTGCATATCGTAGAGGCCGAAGGGGTTGGGGGTAAAGGAGCCCGCGTTGGTGGTGTTCTCCCGCAAGATTCCCCCGGGGCAGCCCCCAAAGGGGAGGTTCCCGTTGTAGTTCGCCTGGTCTGTGGTGAGGCACCGGCCCGTGTAGAACGGCGTGGTGGTCCCGGCCCGGCACGCGTACTCCCACTCCGCCTCGGTGGGCAGGCGGTAGCTTCCTGTTTTCTCCATCCGGTTCAGCCTCGCTATGAACTCCCGGGCGCGCTTGAAGGATATCCTGTCGGCAGGATAGTCGGAGAGGCCGTCAAGGGGAGCCTTCGCGCCCATCAACCTTTGGTACTGGCCCCTGGTCACCTCGGTTGTTTGAAGATAGAACGGCCTGGTTATGGAGACCCGGTGGAGCCTCTCGCCGGGCTCCCTTCCCGGCTCGGTCGCGGGGCTGCCCATCATGAAAGAGCCCTTTGGTATCAGCACGAACCTCATGCCTATGGAGTTGGTGAAGCTCTCCTTTGCCCCGGGGGAGAGGCCGAGGGACAAAGATAGAAGGAAACAAAGCGCGAGGAGGGCTTTTCGGGCCATGGCAACCTCTTTTGTAGGTCTTACCCATTAAAAAGGGTCATGGCCTATTATAACACCACCTTGGCATTAAAGGCTCAGGCGATGGCCTGCTCCGGGTTTTCGACAAGACGAGCCCGGATGTCGCGGAGGTCCACGAGGTTCTTCTCGAGCCCCAGCTCTTCCTCGTCTATTCCCAGCGCGAGCCCGAGAAGCTGGGGGTAGAGGATGCACGGCACCCGGCTCTCTTCGCCCCGCTGTTCAAGGACCCTCCTTTGGGTCCTGTCGAACTGGATGTGGCAGAAGGGGCACGCGACGCAGAGATATTGGGCGCCGTGGGCTTTCGCGTCCTTCAATTTGGTCTCTGTGAGGTCCATGGAGAGCTCGTCGTCGATGCCCAAGGACGGCGCGCCGCAGCACTCGAGCTTTGCGGGCCACGCTATGGACTCGGCCCCCGTTACCTCCACCAGCCTGTCGAAGATGGAAGGCGCGAGGGGGTGGTCGAACCTCGCGATTCTCCTGGGCCTGAGGATATGGCACCCGTAGTGGGTCGCGACCTTGAGGCTGTCAAAGCGCGCGACCACCTTCTCCTTTATGGCCGGGATGCCCACGTCGTGGTAGAGAATATCGAGGAGGTGCTTCACCTCGATGGACCCTTCGTACTTGAGCCCCTCCCTGCTGAGGGTCCTGTTTATATCTTGCTTCAGGCCCGGGTCCTCCTTCATCAGAAAATCGGCCTTTTTGAGGCTCCCGTAGCAGCAGTTGCAAATGGTCACCAGGTTGAGGTTCTCCCTTTCAGCTAAGGCCAGGTTCCTCGCGGAACAAAGGAGATAGGCCCTGTAGTTTATGTTCCTCAAGGGATACCCGCAGCAGTTGAATCCCTCCACGTCCACCAGCCCCACGCCCAGCTTCTCGAAGATCGCGTCGGTGGAGGTCTCGTACTGTTTGAGGACGATGGGGGTGGTGCAGCAGCGCAATAGCGCACTCTTCATGGCCCTATTCTCCTTTATGAAGCCTTTCCCTAGAGTAGCGGACAGCCAGGTTCTTGAGCTCGTAGAACACGTCGGTGACCCGCACCCCCTGGGGGCAGAACTCCTGGCACTGGTAGCACCCGAGGCAGGCCCACAGCATGTTTGAGCCCAGGGCCAGGTCCCTGAACCCCAGCACCGACGCGTGGATGATCTGGTGGGGCATCAACCCCAGGGCCTCCCCGGGGTTCTCGTAGTTGCGCACCACGGGGCAGGAGGCAGTGCAGGTCTTGCAGGCAAAGCACAGTGAGAAGGTGCGCCCCTGCTCGGAGAGGACGAGGGAGCTTTTGAACCGTGCGTCCTCGGGCCTGTGGGAGAGAACCTTGTCCGCAGACCCGACCAGGTCGT
>JARFUL010000023.1 GCA_029289015.1 Syntrophobacteria bacterium
GGAAGCAGGCTATGCTGATTTTGAGGGCGATCCAGGCCGGATATGGTAATATCCGCGCGCTGAAGGGGGTCTCGCTCCACGTCAACGATGGGGAGATCGTAACCCTCATCGGGCCCAACGGCGCGGGGAAGAGCACCACCCTCAAGACCATCTCCGGCATCATCAAGCCCATCAAGGGGCAGATCATCTTCGAGAAGGAGGAGATCGGGGGCCAGAGCGCGGAGGAGATCGTCCAAAGGGGCATAAGCCAGGTGCCGGAGGGGAGAAGGGTCTTCAGGACCATGACGGTGAAGGCCAACCTCGAGATGGGCGCGTTCATCCGCCAGGACCGCGAAAGGGTCAAGAGGGAGATCGACGAATACTGCATGAGGTTCCCGGTCCTGGGCCAGAGGTCCAACCAGCTCGCGGGCACGCTCTCAGGAGGAGAGCAGCAGCTCTTGGCCATGGTCCGGGGGCTTATGTCCCGGCCCCGCCTCCTGATCCTGGACGAGCCTTCCATGGGGCTCGCGCCCAAGCTGGTAAAGGAGATCTTCGAGATTATCACCGGCCTCAGGGAGGAGGGCACCACCATTTTATTGATCGAGCAGAACGCGAGGGCCGCGCTCAAGGCCGCGGACAGGGGATATGTTCTGGAGACAGGCAAGGTTGTCCTCCAGGGAAAATCCGAGTACCTCCTGAATCACACGGAGGTTCAGAGGGCCTACCTTGGAAAGGGCTACCGGGAGGTTTGGGAGAATGGTTGACAGAAGAGTCAATATCTGGGAGCCGGACGCGGAGTGCATGGATAGGGAGGAGCTCGAGCTCTTCCAGTTCGAGAGGCTCCAGGCCACCCTGAACCGGGCATACAAGAACGTGGCCTTCTACAAGAGGCGGTTCCACGACCTGGGGTTCGACCCCGAGGACTTCGACGACCTCGAGATGCTGGCCGAACTCCCGTTCACCACCATCCACGACCTGATGGACTCCTACCCCTACGACATGTTCGCGGTCCCGCTCAAGGAGGTGGTGCGGATCCAGACCTCCTCCGTGTCGGCCCGAAAGCCCATTGTCATCGGGTACACCCGCTCGGACCTCCACATCTGGCGCCACCTAGCAGCCAGGATTCTCGTGGCCGGAGGGGTGAGGGAGGACGACGTGGTCCAGAACTCCTTTGCCTACGGGCTCTTCACCGGAGGGCTGGGGCTCCACTACGGCGCGGAGCTCATAGGCGCGTCGGTGATCCCCACCTCCACGGGCAGGACCCACCAGCAGGTAAGGATCATGGAGGACTACCGCACCACGGTCCTGCTCTCCACCCCTTCTTATGCGCTGGTCCTAGCGGACGAGCTGGAAAAGCAGGGCAGGAACGCGAAGAGGCTCAACCTGAGGTACGCGCTCCTAGCGGGCGAGCCCTGGACCGAGGAGATGCGCGCCCAGATCGAGGAGAGGCTCAAGGTCGTGGCCACGGACAACTACGGGCTCTCGGAAGTCATGGGCCCCGGGGTCGCGGGCGAGTGCCTCGAACGCGCGGGCATGCACGTGGCAGAGGGGCACTTCATCGCGGAGGTGGTGGACCCCAAGAGTGGCGAGCGCGTTCCCCCGGGTGAGGTGGGGGAGCTTGTGCTCACCACCCTGACCAGGGAGGCGGTCCCCCTGATCCGCTACCGCACCGGCGACCTCACCTCCCTCATCACGGAGCCGTGCCCGTGCGGCCGCACCCTCAACAGAATATCCAGGATAGCGGGCAGGGCCAACGACACGGTGGTGGTGAGGGGCATCAACGTCTTCCCCGACCAGGTAAGCCACCTCCTCCAGGAGATCGGGGGGGCCGAGCCTCCTTTTATGCTCGTGGTCTCAAGGGAGCAGAACCGGGACGTCCTCACCCTTATCATAGAGGTGACGGAGAGCCTCTTCTCTGATAAGATGAGTCACCAAACCGCGCTGGTGGAAGAGATTCGAAACAGGTTCTCCCTCTTGATCGGGCTCAACCCCATCGTCAAGCTGGTGGAGCGCGGAACTGTAGGTGAGAGCGGTGACGAAGCCAAACGGGTTCTTGATAAAAGGTTCTCCTGACGGGTACGGTCTTTCCAGAGGCAAGGGGCCGGTGGTGTTCAAAGTTGCGCTTTCGGCCTCTTTTCTAATTTTTGTGGCCGGTTTTGTCTTGGCGGCCCGGGCCAGCACCCTGAGGGTTTCGGGCAGGCTCGTAAGCTTCGGGTGCAACCACGGCAGGTACGAGGCCGAGATAGCCCTGAGCAACCCCCACGACTTCGTCCAGCACCCCCACCTGTATGTTAAGCTTACTAAGGAGGGGCTTTACAGCTCGACCTGCGTGGAGCTGGTGGAGTATATCCCGGAGCTCCCGCCCAGGTCGGAGGCCGCATACACCATAGGGTTCGAGACCACGTGCGAGAGCGTGGTGCAGCCCGAGTTCAGGCTGATGCTCAAGAGGTTCCTCAACAAGAGGGTAAGGGAAGAGATAGCCAGGTGGGCCGAGGAATGCCCGCGCATGAGGGTAGAAGAATGAGATCCGCGGGATTGATACTGATGGTTTTTGCCGTGGGGCTCCTCTTGCCCCAAAGCATCCTTTCTGGGGAGATCTACCGCTACGTGGACGAGCAGGGAAAGCTCCACATAACCGACACCCCGCCCCCAGAGGGCAGGCACAGGAACATCAAGGTATACCGCCACCGGGCTGCTCCCGTGAGCAAAGCGCCCCCGGAAAAGAATGACGATAAGGCGGCCTATGTTCTTCCCTTTTCCCGGGAGGGTTTTCACGGGATGCTGGTGGAGGCCACCCTCACCAATGGAATCAACTCCATCACCCGGCGTTTCGTGGTAGATACCGGGGCCTCGGCAACGGTGATAACCATCGAGGATGTAAAGCAGCTGGGCATCTCTGAGGAGGACGTAACAGGGTCCTCCCTGGGGATGGTGCCCGGGGGCGGGAGGGTTCTGGCCATCCACGTGCCCCTCGATTCCATGACCCTCGGGGACCTTGAAATATCGAACCCGGTGGTCGCGGTGATAAAGGGCGGAAGCATGCGCCTTTTGGGCATCGACGTCTTGGGCAGGTTTGACCTTGAGGTGAAAAACGAGCAGGGTATCATCATCCTGAAACAAAAGTAATGGAGGCCGCGTCTCGTTTGCACGCGGGCCCGGGGGAATATTGATGCACAGACTACTGCAAATAAAGGACCGGGAGACCGATCTGGCGCTGGGCAACGACGCGATAGTACGGGGGGCCCTGGAGGCGGGGCTGGCCTTCGCGAGCTGCTACCCGGGAACACCTTCATCGGAGATCGGGAACAATCTGTACATCATATCCAAGGAGACCGACGTATACTTCGAGTTCTCCGTGAACGAGAAGGTGGCCCTCGAGGTGGCCGCGTCCGCGGCCCAGTGCGGGCTACGGTCCATGTGCTCCATGAAGCACGTGGGGCTCAACGTGGCCTCGGACGTGCTCATAACCCTGGCCTACATCGGGGTGGAGGGGGGGCTCGTGGTGGTGAGCGCGGACGACCCGTCGCTCCACTCCTCCCAGAACGAGCAGGACAACCGCTACTACGCGAAGCTGGGGGGGCTGCCCATGCTCGAGCCCGCGGACCCGGGGGAGGCCTACCTGATGACCAGGGAGGCCTTTGAGATCTCCGAGCGCTACAGGGTCCCGGTCATCCTGAGGACCACCACCAGGGTCAACCACTCCCGCTCTCCCGTTACCTTCGGCCCCCTGGCCGCGCCCAAGACAAAGGGGGAGTTCAAAAAGAACCCCTTCAGGCTCGTGCCCATACCCGCGGTCGCTAGAGAGCTCCACAAGGAGCTCCTCGGCAAGCGGAAAGATATGGCCGAAGACGCGGCCCGGTCCCCCTTCAACACCATTTCGGGCGAGGGGACCGTGGGGGTGGCTTCCTCCGGCGTGGCCAGACACTATGTCGCGGACGGGCTGAGGGAGCTCGGGATAATGGACAGGGCCAGGGTTCTCAACCTCGGCTTCTCCCACCCCTTTCCCCACAAGCTGGCCAAGGAGTTCTTGGCCTCCGTGAACACGGTGCTGGTGGTGGAGGAGCTGGAGCCCATCCTGGAGGAGAGCCTCAAGGTGGTGGCCCTACACGAGGCGCTCTCCATCTGCATCGAGGGCAAGCCCCCGGGGCCCATTCCCCGCCACTTCGAGCTCGATCCCATAACGGTGAAGGACGCGCTCGCGTCCCACTTTGGCGTGGAGTTCTCCCGGCCCCAGACCGTCCGGGTGGACGACCTCCCGCCCCGGCCCCCCAACCTCTGCCCGGGCTGCCCCCACAGGGCGACGTACTACTCCATAAAGAAGGTCTTCGGCGACCACGCGCTCTATCCGTCGGACATCGGGTGCTACACCCTGGGAATCCTGCCGCCGCTCAGCGCGGCGGACTACCTCCTGTGCATGGGCTCCTCCATAGGCACGGGGTGCGGCTTCTCCGAGGTCCAGGAGAGGCCCGTGGTCTCGTTCATCGGGGACTCCACCTTCTTCCACTCCGGCATAGCCGGGCTGGTGAACGCCAAGTTCAACAACCACGACACGGTCCTGGTGATACTGGACAACTTCACCACCGCAATGACCGGCCACCAGCCCCACCCGGGCACCTCCCTCATGCCGGAGGGCGAGGTGGAGCCCGCGGTCTCCATTGAGGGGCTGGTGGAGGGGATAGGCATCGAGGAGGTCGCGGTGATCAACCCGCTGAACCTCAAGAAGTCCATCAAGGCTCTGGAGAAGATCGCGTCCTCGAAGGCTAAGGGGCCCAAGGTGGTGGTGGCCAGGGCGGTCTGCCCGCTCTACCACCGTGCGGTCACGGGAAAGAGGAAGCCCATCGTCTTCCAGGTGCAAGATTCCTGCGACATGTGCCGGGACTGCATAGACGACCTCGCGTGTCCCGCGTTCTCCCTCACGAACGGGAGGATAGAGATTGACGAGAGGCTTTGCAACGCGTGCGCGGTCTGCTCCCAGATCTGTGATTCCATCAAGCCCAAGAAGGTGGCCGGGTGAAAGGAGTTCCCATGAAGTCTCTCAACATGTTCATCACCGGAGTGGGCGGCCAGGGAACCCTTCTGGCCTCCAGGGTCCTCGGGGAGGCCGCGCTCATGGTCGGGATGGGCGCGGTGGTGGGGGAGGTCCACGGCATGGCCCAGAGGGGCGGCGTGGTGGAGTCGGTGGTGGTCATAGGCGAAAGGAAGGGGCCCGTGCTCTCCGAGGGGGAGGCGGACGTGCTCCTCGGGTTCGAGCCCATGGAGACCCTGAGAGCCCTGAGGATGTGCCACCGGAACACCATCGTGGTCTCGAACCTAACGCCCGTGGTCCCCTTTACCGTGACCTCGGGAAAGGCCGAGTACCCGGACGTGGACTCCATGATGGAGAAGGTGAGGGGGGCTGTGGGGAGGCTGGTGGCCCTGGACGCGGACCGGCTGGCAAAAGAGGCCGGCTCTCCCCGCGCGATGAACGTGGTGCTGGTGGGCGCGCTGGCAGCCACCAACACTCTCCCCTTCGACGCCGAGATACTGGAGGAGGCCATACGCGCCACGGTCAAGCCCGCGTTCGTGGAGATCAACCTCAGGGCTTTCAGGAGCGGCGTTTCGGCTGTAACGTAGCCCTGCCGGGCCCGGGGCTTGGCCGCGCGGCAGGAAAAGTGGCTTGCTTTCATGGTTCTCTTTACCTTTAATGTACGCGGGGCCAAACTCCGGATCCAGAAGTGATGTGGGGCCTCCCCCGGTCAAAATGCGGGGAGGCGCGCACCCAATACCAAAAAGCATTTCCGTCACCTGGGAGTACAAAAGCCATGAAGAGGGCGCTTATTCTCATTTTCGCTGTGTTGCTGGCCGTGCCTGCGGCTGCGAAGAACATTGAGGTCAAAGGGGAGATGGAGTCTGCGATCGACTACGAGATCGTGCAGAACGTAAAGCGCGTGTTCGCCAAAAAGATGGTGCTCTCCTACGTGCTCCCGGCCCCCTTTAAAACACCCACGTACAGCCAGGAGGTCTCCGGCGTCAACCTGAGGTTCATTCCAGAGCCCACGAAGAGGAGAACCACCCGCGACGCGAGGGGCAACTCCATAGTCACCGCGACCTGGAACAACCCCTACAGGAATATATCCGCGATCCTCGCGATGTCTGCGCGGGCGAACACAGGTCTCGGCACCCTGAAGACCCAGGCCCCGTTCCCCCTCAAGCACATCCCTGGCGATGTGAGGTACTACCTCAAGCCCACCGAGCTCGTCCAGGCCGACGACCCGGACATCCGGGCCAGGGCCCAGGCGCTCTCCCGGGGGGTGAAGACGGAGTTCGACGCGGTCCAGCGGACCCTTACCTGGATGGTGGACAACATGCGCTACGTGAACCCGCCCAAAAAGTACGACGCGCTCTACTCCTTCAAGACCGGAAAGGGCAACTGCCAGAACTACTCCCACCTGGCCGCGGCCATCCTTCGGGTCATGTCCATCCCCACGAGGATCGTAAACGGGGTCACCCTGAACAAGCCCTACTCCATAAAGAGGCCCGGAGGGCGCCTCACCTTCAAGATGGGCCAGGGAAGGCACTCCTGGGTGGAGGTCTGGTTCCCGGACCTGGGCTGGGTGCCCATGGACCCCCAGGACACCATGCTCTTCACGTCCAACCGCTACGTCCGGGTGGAGGTGGGCATTGACAACGAGGAGACCAAGAACGACGGGCTGATGCGCTGGATTCAGGTCCAGGGCAAGCCCGCGCCCCGCCTCGAGGAGTCCATAAACGCGAGCTTTGGCACCGACAGGGTCGAACTCTACGGAAAACAGATGGCCTACGGCCCGAGAAAGCACCTCTTGCACCCCAGGGTGGAGGCCCAGTTCAAGGAGGTGGTGGTGCCGCTCCCGCCGCCGCCCAAGGAGGTGCCCCCGGAGGTGATAAAGCGGCTGGTCTTCGACGTGCCCTTTGTGTTCGGGAACCTCGACTTCCCCGAGGGGGTCGACTTCGCGTTCCCGCTGGGCCCGGCCCAGAAGGCCAAGGAGGGCGGCATGGCCGCGAAGAAGAGCTTTCTGGTGGAGACCGCGGAATACGTGACCACCAAGGCCACCCAGTATGCCCAGACCTTTGTCCTGAGAAAGCCGGTGAAGCTGAAGAAGGTGGGGCTCGCGCTCCACAGGTTCGGGGGGGACGGCACCATGTGGGTGGAGATACGAAACGACGGGAACGGCGCTCCCGGGGACAAGGTTCTGGGGTGGAGCGAGATGGTCTTCGCGGGCGAGCTGACCCTGAGGCCGGGCTACCGCTGGGTGGACTTCGACTTCGCGAGGGAGAAGCTCCTCCTCCAACCCGGCGCCTACTGGATAGCCCTGGGGTTCACCGGCACCCCCATCATGAACTGGTTCTACACCTACGGAAAGCCGGTGGGCCCGCCGGAGGGCACGAGGTACAAGTCCATCTTCGAAAAATCGTGGTCCGGCGCGCTGGCCTACGAGTTCAACTACCGGGTCAAGGGGCTCACCGCGAGAATGGTGGAGGAGAGGATGAAGAGATAACCACCCGCGTTCCATAGCACAGATAGACTTTTTTTCAGACTCAAGGAGACGTGAAGTGAAGGGTGTTCGTGACAGCGTGCTCGACCTCATCGGCCAGACCCCGCTGGTGCGCATAGGCCGGCTCAACCCCAAGGCCGGGGTCACGGTCTGCGTCAAGCTCGAATACATGAACCCCGGCGGCTCCGTGAAGGACAGGCCCGCGTACAACATGATCCTCAGGGCCGAGGAGCAAGGTCTCCTCACCCCGGACAAGACCATCATCGAGGCCACCAGCGGGAACACGGGCATAGGGATCGCGATGGTCTCCGCGGTGAAGGGCTACAAGGTGGTGCTCACCATGCCCGAGACCGCGTCCGTGGAGCGGAGAAAGATACTCAAGGCCCTGGGCGCGGAGATCATCCTCACCCCCGGCGACCTGGGCACCGACGGCGCGATAGAGGAGGCCTACGACCTGGCCCGGCGCTACCCGGACAGGTACTACCTCATAGACCAGTTCAACAACCCCGCGAACGTGGAGGCCCACATCCTGACCACCGGCAGGGAGATTCTCGAGGCCACGGAAGGCGAGGTGGACGTGGTGGTGGCCACCCTGGGCACCACCGGCACCGCGATGGGCCTCAAGAGATACTTCATGGAGAACAAGCCCGAGGTAAAGGTGGTCGCGGTGGAGCCCTACGTGGGCCACCGCATCCAGGGGCTCAAGAACATGAAGGAGTCCTTCAGGCCGGGGCTCTACCGCCGGGAGGAGCTGGACAGGGTGCTCAACGTCTACGACGAGGACGCGTATGAGATGGCCCGCAGGCTCGCGCGGGAGGAGGGCATCTTTGTGGGGATGAGCTCCGGCGCGGCCATGTGCGCGGCCCTCAAGGTCGCGGAAGAGATGGAGGAGGGGCTGGTGGTCGCGGTGCTCCCCGACGGCGGAGAGCGCTACCTCTCCACCCCGCTCTTCGCGGTGGAGCTGACCCCGGACTTCAGCTTCTACAACCTGAGGACAAGGTCCGTGGACGAGTTCATGCCCCTCAAGGAGGGCAGGGTGACCGTCTACTCCGTGGGGCCCTCGCTCTACAGCCCCGCGCACCTGGGAATCCTGAGGCGCCTGGTCTTCGCGGACGTGCTGGGCAGGTTTCTCGCGCACAAGGGCTACCAGGTCCTCAACCTGGTGGGGGTCACGGACTGGGACGAGATGGTCTCAGAGGAAGCCCTGGCCCAAAAGCCGGGCGAGCCGAGCTTTGCCAGACGGATGGAGGAGATACTCCTCAAGGACTCGGATGATCTCCTCAACTCCAGGGACATCCAATTCTCGAGGCTCTCGGACTACCTGGACGAGGCGTCCTCCCTAACCGGCGGCCTGATGACCAAGGGGTTCGCGTACGAAAAGCTCCGCTCCGTGTACTTCGACATCTCCAAGGCCAAGACCTACGGCTCGCTCTCGGGGGTGGACCTGGAGAAGATCAGGCTGGGGGCCAGGGTGGACCCTGAGAGCTACGAAAAGCTCAACCCCAGGGATTTTACCCTGCTCAGGAGGGCGTCCCTCGCGGAGCTGAAGGCGGGCGCGTACCTCAAGAGCCGGTGGGGCAACGTGGTCCCCACCTGGCACCTGGCCGCGGTGGCCATGACGAGAAAGCACCTGGGGGAAGAGGCCGACATAATCATAGGCTCCCAGGACCTGGTTTTCCCCCACCTGGAGAACATAGACGCGGTGGGCGAGGCCCTGGCCGGCAAGTCCCTGGCCGCGCTCTGGCTGAACACCAACGTGGTGGTCACGGACGGCAAGAAGATGTCCAGGGCCGCGGGCAACGCCGTGACCCTGGCGGATATCATCTCCCAGGGCTACTCCGGCAGGGAAGTCAGGTTCTGGATGCTCTCCACCCATTACAGAAAGCCGCTCACCTTCAGCACCGAAAGGCTGAAAAGCGCCAGGGCCGGGCTCTTGAGGATAGACGACTTCCAGGAGAGGCTCAGGCACATCGAGC
>JARFUL010000024.1 GCA_029289015.1 Syntrophobacteria bacterium
CGTTTGGATGCTCGATTGCCTGTTACGAATGGGGATGTTACTGACTAAGGATTTTGATACTAAATCCTTAGTCATACTGAATCGGTAGGGTAATCAATATTTGTACATTTTAGGTCTAGTTTAACATCTTGGCAGGTTACACGCTTAACTGCGAGAGGTCACAATTGAGAGGAATAGCTAATCAGGGATAGGCTCCCAGACGCCTGCGGGGGCAAATGAGAGGCAAGTATCGCGGCCTTTTTTTATGGGGTCGCGAGGAGCTGCCGGAGGGAGGGGTAAGTTCCGCGCTACTTCAGCCCTGCCCTGCGCAGCGCGCCAATAAAGCACTCTTTATCCTCTTGATTCTTGTAGGTGACTTTCTTTTCGAGCTTCCCAAGAGAAAGCTTCGGATTTATCCTGAGTATTTCCGCGGCTTCAACCCGGGCCGCCTCATCCCGTCCCGACAAGCTGTAAACCACAGCCATCATAATATGGGCAAACAGAGAATCGGGCTCCTGGCGGACCGCTTTTTCACACCATGTTATTGCCTCCTCGTGTTGCCCCGTCCAGGCGTAGGACAGCCCCAGACTATAAAAGTACATATTCGGCGGGATAGGGTTGAGACGGATCGCTTTCTTATACTCCGGAATGGACTCCTCCCACCTGCCGGCAAAGACAAGTGTCTTGCCCAGCATCACATGGGCCATAGCTGAATTGGGATTGAGCGCGACGGCCTTCTCCGCTTCGGCAACGCCCTTGTCATACTGCCTTGTCATTGAATAGAGGAACCCCAGCCTGCCGTGGGCTTCGGCAAGGGTGTCGTCCAGGGCAATGGCCTTCTTAACCAATTCTATGGCCCTGGCTATAGACTGTTTAGGGGATATGCCCCCTCCAAACCACATTCCTACATGGTAGGCTCTACCTAACACATAATATGCCCAGGCATAATCTGGGTCTAAGGCAATGGCTTCCTCTGCCAGTTGCTTTGCCAGAACAATGCTCTCCATATTGACCCGGTGGACGAGCTCACTCGCCTGGAGGCACTTCAGGTAGGCATCGAGGTTGGTTGTGCCTTTTTCAGCGGCCCGGGCCTGCTCCCCCTCAGTCAGCTTTACCTGCATGGCTGTGATGATCTTTTTTGTGATCTCGTCCTGAACAGTGAATATGTCTTTCGGATTCCGGTCATACCGTTCCGCCCACAAATGATGCCCCGTAAGAGCGTCGATCAGCTGGGCTGTTATCCGTATCTTGTCTCCACCCTTTCTGACGCTCCCCTCCAGAACATACCTTACACCCAGCTCCTCGCTAACCTGCTGGACCTTTACGGGTTTGCCCTTGTATGTGAACGTGGAGTTTCGGGCAATCACAAAGAGCTTTGGAATCCTGCTAAGCGCAGTGATGATCTCCTCAGTAATCCCGTCGCTGAAATAGTCCTGCTTCGGGTCTTCGCTCAGGTTGTCGAAGGGCAAGACCGCGATGGAGGGCTTGTCCGGCAGCGGAAAGGCCATCTTCTCCACGGACGCGACCTCCACCGGTGGAGACGCGGCACGCCAGATCAGCAAGCCCCCCGCCAGCAAGAGGAGCACGATTATCACCGCGAGCGCGGCTCTTTGCCCCTTCCTCGGCTCAGCTCTTTCCTTCCCGATGACTTTGCCCGCGGCTTCCGGCTCCATCAGGACCCGGTACACGGTCACCGGCTCCGCGATGTTCTTGACGGTATGCTCCCCCAGATATTCATACCCCAGGGAGAGAGTTTTTTTGACGTGGTTAAAGACCGTCTTTGAGATGCAGATGCCTCCCCCCTCGGCCAGCCCCTCTATCCGCGCCGCGATGTTGACCCCGTCGCCGTAGATCTGGTCCCCCTCCTCGATCACGTCCCCGAGGTTGATCCCGATGCGAAACTCCATCCGGCGGTTCTGAGGCAGCTCCGCGTTCCTGGCTCTAAGCTCCTTCTGGATATCCACGGCACACCGCACCGCGTCCACCACACTGGCAAACTCAGCCAAAATCGCGTCCCCCGGAGAGCCCACGACCCGTCCCCGGTGCTGCTGGATGAGGGTGGTCATCACTTTGAGGCAGGAGGTTAGGGTGTGGAAGGTCGCGTCCTCATCCTCGCCCATGAGGCGGCTGTAATCCTTGGCATCGGCACTGAGGATCGCGGTGAGCTTACGTTTGACGCCCTGCGTGGCCACAGGATTGCTCCCTTAAAAAGATAGAGAAGTGATAACAAGCATATCATATGCGCAGCCGTTTTGAGAAGGCGAACTTGTCAGTCACCTAGGCGAGACTTCCCGGGTGCTTTTTTCTTCAGGTTGCGGATAGGTTGGGTAACTGTCAGCGGTGTGCAGTCGCTAGAACTTTACCACCGCCTGTCCAATTGCCGTTCGTTCAGTCGGTCCTGCAAAGTTTCGTTTGAAAGCAACTACCACATTGTGGTACTATTTAGCTATTCCATAAGTTGGCCGAACAAACATTGCTCACATGGAGACGGTTGTGACCAATAACCAATTACAGAATTGCAGGAAGACGCTGGACAAGACCCAGAAACAGCTGGCCGAACTGGTGGGTGCGTCACTCAAGGCAATCCAAAGCTACGAACAGGGCTGGCGGAGAATACCGGGCCATATAGAGCGGCAGGTGCTTTTCCTGGTTTACAGAAAAAAGGAAGCAGGTAAGAGACGAGCACACTGTTGGGAGCAAAAGAATTGTCCATCGGAAAGAAAGAATAAATGTCCCGCCTGGGAATTTAGAGCTGGGCATATGTGCTGGTTTGTCAGCGGCACTATCTGTGAGGGAAAGGTTCTCAAGGACTGGGAGGAAAAAATGAAGATCTGCAGGAACTGCAATGTTCTGACCTCCATGATAAATACCGGTTGAGAGCAGACCTTTTGAGACCAAAAGACGCATGAGATTGATTTGTACCATCTATCCGCTAAAAGATTAGAACTCATATTCTTCGAGATCTCTATATCCTTCTAGCTCATTCTGCCACTTCCTCCGGAACAGGGGCCTACATTAAGTCGCATCCCGAGTAACCAAAGGGGGTTCACTTGACAGGGTTTGGCGGTTTTAAACATTTCGCCGTTTTTGCCAAGATAAGGAGGAAGCCATGAAACGTATTGTCATAGCCTTGTTGGCCGTAGTTGTGTCTTTGGCTCTGGGCGCTGGACTGGGTCTTGGCGGTTCAGACCTTTACAAAGCTAAAACAAAACGGAAACTTAATAAGCTAAAGATCAAGATGGTTCAGGCCGGAGTCCTGGATAAGGATTCCGAGCTGACTGTTGGGAAGGTTATCAAGATGCTCCGCCACGATGACCAGCACATCCAGAGAATTTCTGCTTATGCCCTGGGCGACCTGGGTGATACACGTGCTATCCTGCCCTTGGTTGACACCTTAGGTGCCAATGACCCGGTTTTGCGTCGGATAGCGGCAGCCGCCCTGGGCAAAATGAATGCAAAGCTGGCCGTCTATCCACTGATCCTGGTGGCGAGGGATACTGGCGAGAAAAAAGAGGTGCGCTGCACTGCGATATGCTCTCTGGTTCGTATAGGTGACACTAATGGACTTCGGGCACTGTCTGGACTTGTAGACCGAGGGATTTCCATAGGGCCACACTGCAAGTCCAAACATCCTGAGATCTTTATAGCAAGCCGCTAGCCTAAGATTTCGTGATATTGCACTGATTGCCTCGAGCCTGAACCACTACATCCTTTCACGCCGGCGACAGGGGCGGAACCACGTGGAAGAAGGTAAACCCTGTTCACCGTCAGCGAAAGTGGCATACAGAGGGTGGAAAAATTAAGTGAGAGGAGTTGACTTAGCCTCCCGGTTCCTGGAAAAGAGCCTGCCCAGTATCTTCACCACATACGCTCCTCTTGCCGCGGCTTAACCCGGGGGAAAATCTGCTCCTTAAAAGGGGAAAAACAGGGGCTTGAGGGACTCCAGCTTCTCCTCGAGGCTGAAGGAGACCAGCTCGGTTATGGTGAACAGTATGACTATGGCGTTCACATTGGCGTCCATCTCCGAGGCCGCCCTGATGCGGTTTGCAAGGCACTCGTTGAGCGTCTTGAGCTGCTTGTAGAGGTTCTTGAGCTCCCTCAGCGCCAGGTCCGGCTCACCGCCCCCCCTGGCCACATAATACTGCTTCACCAGGTGCGCGCCCACAGCCCTGAAGAGGGTCTCCTCCTCCGTGGCAAAGGGGAGGTGATGGTGCGCGAGACCGCGCATCTGGGAGAGGATGGGGCATGCGCTGGTGGCCATTACGAGGCCCAGGAGGGAGCTCAGCCCGTTTTGGACATCGCAGCACTTGAAGTAGGTGCGCTGGGGTGTCTTGACGAGCACGTTGGCCCTCTTGTAGGAGATAATGGCCTTGAACTTTGCGATTATATCTTCGATGTCCACGGATGGTGGACAGTGGGGATAGTCATCTATATCCAGGGTGCAGTTGTCGCACTTGTGGAAGTCGAGCTCGGTCCACTCAGAGCCCCTATCCGCGCGGCTCGCTTCACCAAAAGACCTCTCCAGGTCGATCTCGAACCTGATCTTCTGCCCGCCGCCCATTCCGAATACATATTCGATCATCGCTTGGCCCCCCACCTCAAACGTGACTTTTCATACCAAAAAAGCCGGAAATCGCTACCCTTACAGCCTGCCTGCCGCGAGCCCGCTTCTGCGCGGGCGCAAATATTTGCCCAGCATACCGCGCTCCCCGAATTCGGACCACAAGTTTGTTTTATCCCCGCGCTTTAAAAACCCCGGGCCGCGCCTATCTCCCCGGCGCGCGCGTCTCTCTTTGTCCCTTGGCCCTGAGGATGCACTCAAGGGTGTCCCGGTACTCCTTTGCCCCTGGTCCTTCCACGAGCTTCAGCGCGCGCCGGGCCAGGCTCTCGGCCTCGTCGAGCCTCCTCTTTTGGGTGCAGTAGAGCCACGCGAGGTTGTTCATGGGCCTGGGGTCGTCCGGCAGCTTCTCCATCGCGCGCCTGAAGTGCCTCTCAGCAGCCGCGTAGTCCTTATTTTGATAGCACGCGTTCCCGGCAAAGAGATGGGCCCGGGGAATCTTTTTTGCCGCGGCCTCATACTCCCTCACCGCAAGGTCGTACTCCCCGTTCCCCTCGTAGGCCATGCCCAGGTCCAGGTGCTCCTCAGGGGAGAGCGGGTCGTGTAAAACCGTGACGCGCGGCAGCGCGCACCCTGCCATGAGACAGAGCACCGCTATGCTGATAGCCAGGGAGCGCACGGTTATTCCATCCCCCTGTTTATCCCCTGCTCATGACCTCTGGGCGCGACGCGAAGGGTCCACCTCGAGGCCCTGGCCCAGCCGCGAAGAAAGCTCTTCCAGGCCATGAGCTTCTTTTGGTCTTCGCCGGAGTTGACCACCACCCCCTCCCGGGTGTATCCCACCACCACCATGTAGTGGCTTGCGGACACGGGCCCCAGCCCGAGGTCCACCATCACCACCAGGGGCACGCAAGCGTCAACCGAGGCCACGATGTCCTCAAAGCTTCCCCGGTAAAACTCTGCGGAAAATCCCTGGTCTCTCGCGTAGAGCACCATGTCTAAAGAGAGGGTGCCGCGCACACCCTTGCGGTAGATGGCCCGCGCGATCTCATCGGGGCTCACAGCCGCGCCGTGGTAGTTCAGCACGCCGGCCAGGGACGCGGGGCCGCACTGGAAGTCTAGCTGGGGATAGAAAGGCACGCTGGGGACCATGCCGGACCCCGCAGGGGGCTCGAGCCCGGGGGCTGTTTCCTGGTGGCCGGCCGCGCACGCAAAAATGTGCAAAAGGAGAAAAACGATCAGGCCCGAAAAGAGGGCGCGCGGGGAAAAAGACGCGCCTAAGCGCGTGTTTGGAACGGGGGAGCTTTTCTCGGGCCCCATGTCTATGCCATAGAGCGTTTTAGGATATGACAACCGTCTTTTCAGAGAAATGGAGGATGAGCACGATGATAAGGATGATGACCAGGACGCCGATGATAATGCCCAGGACGCCCCCCGGCTTCAGGGATTCCATCTGGGATGCCAGGTTGTGGAGATCCGCGTCGGAGAGCCTCTGGAGCCGGTCCATGATCTCCCTGTCGGAGAAGCCCAGGGCTTTGAGGCGCTCCCTGATCATCTTCTGCTCGAGGACCTTCTGCACCCTGGCCAAATCCTGGGCCCTTGCGCGGGCCCCGAAGGAGTCGGTTGCGGGAATAAGACCTGCCTGTAACCTGGGCGCAACGGATATGAGCCCCATGAGCGTAGCGAGAAGTACCGCGATCCACCGCACTGAAGAGGTGCTCCTCAAGAAAACCATCTCAAATCCTCCTCTCTGGAAACCCCGCGCTGCCAGCCACAACCATGAAGTCCCCTGTAAACTACTAGATTGGCCGTGGGAATTCAAGGAGAAGGTCTATTTTGTGCCAATTGTGCTCTGCACGCGCCCGCCTGGCCGGGCCCTACCCCAAAAAAGGGCCGCGGGGGGGCCGGTAATCACGCGTACCAGTCTTCCCGGGTAAGGGGCAGCCCGCTCCTGCCCCTGTCGGGCTTCACCATGAGCACCTGGTACACGCTGAGCCTGCCCCGCTGAAACTCGTATGCGGAGCCGGACATGTAGAGCCGCCATATGCGGTAGGTGGCCTCATCGGTTATGCGCCGCGCGTCGTGGTATTTCGCCTCCAGGCGGCGCACCCAGCTTCTCAGGGTGAGCGCGTAGTGCTCCCTTAAGCTCTCCACGTCCCGGACCTCGAAACCCGCGCGCTCCGCGATCCTCAGGGTACTGCTCAGGGGCACCATGTCGCTGTCCGGGAACACGTAGCGGTCCACGAAGCCCGGCCCCCGGCGGCCCGTGTTGCCCATGGCCCGGGCGATCCCGTGGTTGAGAAACACCCCCCCGGGCCTCAGCAGACGCCGGGCCCGCCGGAAGTACTCCGACAGCTTGGCTTCGCCCACGTGCTCGAACATCCCCACGCTCACCAGCTTGTCAAAACCTTCCGGCTCGTGGATATCCCGGTAGTCAAGGACCTTCGCGCTGCACCTTCCGGACAGCCCCTCCCGGCTTATGAGCTCGTTCGCGAGCTCCGCCTGGGGACTGCTCAGGGTGATGCCCAGCGCCCTGGCGCCGTAGTGCTTGGCCGCGTGGATCAGCAGACCGCCCCAGCCGCAGCCGATGTCCAGGAGCCGCTCCCCCGGCTTGAGCCTCAGCTTCCGGCAGATGTAATCCAGCTTCCTCTTCTGCGCGGTGTCCAGGTCATCGTCCAGCGCGCCGAAATACGCGGAGGAATAGACCATG
The DNA here is from genome assembly GCA_029289015.1 of Syntrophobacteria bacterium. GTDB lineage: Bacteria > Desulfobacterota > Syntrophobacteria > JARFUL01 > JARFUL01 > JARFUL01. The sequence continues at coordinate 7,248 of JARFUL010000024.1, forward strand.
CGCTTGTCCAGCCAGAGCGCGAAGAATTCGTTGGACATGTCGTAGTGAAAGGTGACCGCCCGCTTGTCGCGCTTCTTGGTGTGCAGCCTCCCGCCCAGCTTGGCCGCGCGGCCGAGCTTCCAGACGTGGCCGCCCAGCGCGAGGTCGAGGAGCCTGGCCCCGTACCTGAGCCACCGGGTGAAACCGGTGGAAAGGTTGGTTACGTAGTCAGCCAGGGAAAACACGGCCCCTATGTCGCCCTCGATGTCGAAATCGTCGTAGATATAGGCCTCACCGAGCTTGACCTCATTGGGCTGCCAGAACATTTTGCACAGGGAGCCGGGGTGATTGAGGCACAGGGTGAAGCGCCTCGGCTGTCCCGGCTCGGAGTCCCAGATGGTACCGTCCCAGAACCGTATGGCAAAGTCGCGGGGACGGTAGTCGTTAAACAGGTCCCTCAAGATGCCCAGACCGGTCCTCACGGTTCGGTCAAGGGACTGGACCACCTCCACCGACATCATCTCCTCCTTTCTCGACTTCGCACCCGATGGCCGTGCGGGCTCTTTCCAGCAATAAGCCTTCAGGCCCGCGCGCCAGACCATGCATTTAAACCGGGCTCTTTGTTTTGGACTTCCTTACCGGGTCTTCCCGGGTTGCCCGGGTTAACAATGGAAGAAGCAAGGCCGGGAGCAATCAGGCAGCCGTACCAATCGATGATCGCTCGATATGCGGCATGAGGGAGATGGTTCTCCGGTTCAGGGTCTTTGGGAGCTGCCAGCTTTCACGAGAGCCTGGATAACAGTTTTGCTCTTTGCTGCCTGCCCTTCCCTTGTGTCATTGAAAAAAAGCCGTCTCTTCTAATCATACGATAAGCCGGCTTTAAAATGCTCAATTAAATTCATCGGTCTTCGCGCTTGGCCCGCAAAACCTTTGCCCGCGGCCAGAGCGCCTGATATTGTTGAGTCCGCAGAGAGCCTTGCGTGTCGGGACTTTCAGGGTGGGGCGGGATTTTTAAGGATGGAGAGCGCGGTTAGCACCGGGATACGGGTGGCCTTTGAAGGCCGGGACCTCCTCGTGGTGGAGAAGCCCCCGTCCCTTCCCACCGCGCCCCTTTCCCCCCACGACCCCAAGGATACCCTGTGCGCCCGGGTGTTCCAGCTCTTCCCCGAGGTCTCGAGGGTCGCGGGGTGGCACCCCTTTGAGGGGGGGCTTCTGTACCGCCTGGACAACGCGACCTCGGGGCTCGTGGTCTTCGCGAGGAGCGACAGCGCGTTCAAGAGGCTCCTGGGGCTCCAGAACGCGGGCTCGGTGGTGAAGACCTATATCGCGGTGTGCCTTCACGGGCCAAAGGAGCCCGGGGGCCGCATCCTCTTTCCCATAGCGCACCTCAAAAAGCCCCCGAGAAAGATGGCCGCGAAGGGTCCGGCCGCGGGCCGCCGCGCGGTCCGGGGAAGGTGGAGGCCCGCGCGCACGGACTTCAGGCTCATCTGGAAAGAGCGCGGCCTGGCAGGGGTCGAGTTCACCATAACCAAGGCCCGGCGGCACCAGATACGGGTCCACTGCGCGGCCGCGGGGTTCCCCATAGTGGGAGACGGGCTCTACCGCGGCCCCAAGCACCAAAGGCTCATGCTCCACGCGTGGAAGGTGGAGATTGAAGAGCTCTCTATTTCCGTGACATCCCGGCCCGGCCCCGGGTTCGAAAGCCCCGGCCCCCGGGATTTGGTTCTTAATTGACTTGGGGTGACTCAGTTGGTAATTTCACATATACTGAAAACAGCATGTTGCGGCGTTGTTCGGGCTCCCCAAAGCGGGGAGCAGCGCCAGGTCAGGTAGACTATTGGGGTTAGGTTTTGAGGAGAGATAATAATGCCGGACGAAAAGAGTAGCGAGCAGACCGCAAAGGCCGAGCAGGAGTGGTATGAGAAGGTCCTCAAGAAGCCGCTGGAGAGGTTCGGGGAGCGCAAGGAAGATTTCACCACCATCTCCGGCAAGTCTGTAAAGAGGCTTTACACGCCTGTGGACGTGGCTGATCTCGACTATGTGAACGACCTGGGATTCCCCGGGGGCTTCCCCTTCACCCGGGGGGTCCAGCCCACCATGTATCGCGGGCGGTTCTGGACCATGCGCCAGTACGCGGGCTTCGGCACCGCGAAGGAGACCAACGAGAGGTTCCGCTACCTGCTCCAAGAGGGCCAGACCGGGCTATCCGTGGCCTTCCACCTTCCCACCCAGGCGGGCTACGACTCCGACCACCCGCTCTCTGAGGGCGAAGTGGGCAAGGTGGGGGTCGCGATAGACTCCGTGGACGACATGAAGGTGCTCATGGACCAGATCCCCGTGGACAAGGTGACCACCTCCATGACCATCAACGCGCCGGCCGCGGTGCTCATGGGCATGTACCTCGCGGTAGCCGAGGAGCAGGGGGTGGACTTCGACAAGGTGGGCGGCACGGTGCAGAACGACGTGCTCAAGGAGATAATCTGCCGGGGGCAGTACATCTACCCGCCGGAGCCCACCATGAAGCTCACCGTTGACCTGATCGAGTACTGCGAGAAGTACGTGCCCCGGTGGAACACCATCTCCATCTCCGGCTACCACATCCGGGAGGCGGGCTCCACCGCGGCCCAGGAGATGGCCTTCACCATTGCCAACGGCATCGCCTACGTGGAGGCCTGCATAGCCCGCGGCCTCGACGTGGACACCTTCGGGCCGAGGCTGAGCTTCTTCTTCAACGCGTTCACCAACGTCCTGGAGGAGGTGGCCAAGTTCCGGGCCGGAAGGAGGTACTGGGCCAGGCTCATGAGGGACCGGTTCGGCGCGAAGAACCCCCGGTCCCAGATGATGCGCTACCACGTGCAGACCGCGGGGGTGTCCCTCACCGCGCAGCAGCCGCTGAACAACATAGTCCGGGTCGCGCTCCAGACCCTGGCCACCGCGTACGGCGGGGCCCAGTCGCTCCACACCAACTCCTTTGACGAGGCCCTGTGCCTTCCCACCCAGGAGGCGGTGACCGTCGCGCTCAGGACCCAGCAGGTGGTCGCGGAGGAGGGCGGCGTCGCGGAGACCATAGACCCGCTCGCGGGCTCC
>JARFUL010000025.1 GCA_029289015.1 Syntrophobacteria bacterium
CCTACGGGCCCAAGGTCTGCATGGAAAGGGCCAACCTCAGGGAGCAGGTGATCTGGTGCCACCCCCCCGGTGACGAAGACACCCAGATGATGGCTGAGGACCAGATCAGGATATCCATGGCCAAGGTCAACGGCATGGAGCCCCTCGAAGGGTTCCAGCCCGAGGAGGAGATGTCCAAGAGGATCATGGTGGTGGGCGGCGGCCTGGCAGGGCTCACCGCGGCCCTGGAGGCGGCCAAGGCCGGCTACGAGGTGGTTCTGGTGGAAAAGGAGAACGAGCTTGGCGGCTTCCTCAAGGACGCGCTCAAGATAACCCCCACCAAGCCCCCCTACGAGGGACCGGAGGACAACCCCATCCCGGAGCTGGTGAAGGAGGTGGAGTCCGACCCCCTCATCAAGGTCTACAAGGGCGCTAAGGTGGAGAAGACCGAAGGCGGGCCCTGCGTGTTCAAGGCCTTCATAAGCCAGAACGGCTCCACCAGCGAGGAGAACATCGGGGCCATTGTCTTGGCCACGGGCGCGCTGCCCTATGAGCCGGAAAAGCTGGGCCACCTCGGGTACGGCAAGTACCCCGACGTGATAGACTCCGCGAAGTTCGAGGAGATGGCCAAGGAGGGCAAGATAGTAAAGCCCTCGGACGGCTCCCAGGCCAAATCGGTGGCCTTTGTGCTCTGCGCGGGCTCAAGGGACCCCAAACACCTGGTCTACTGCTCCGCGTCGTGCTGTCTGAGGTCACTTAAGCAGGCGAAGTATCTGAGGGACCTCGACCCCGACGGCAAGGCCTTCATCTTCTATAAAGACATCCGCACCTCGGGGCTCTTCGAGAACTTCTACCGCGCGATGCAGGACGACCCCGGAGTCTTCCTCACCAAGGGCGAAATAACCGACATCACGGAGGAGGGCGGCTCCCTCCTGGTTACGGCCGAGGAGACGCTTCTGGGCGAGCGGGTCGCGGTGAAGGCCGACCTGGTGGTCCTTGCCAACGGCATGGAGTCAGTGGCCGCGAAGGGCGAAGAGGTGGTGGAAGAGGCGGACGAGGAAGAGGAGGTGATCGAGGTTGAGGAGGGCTCCCAGCTCATCGACCAGATCATCGCGGCCTCCATGCTAAACCTCGACTACCGCCAGGGCCCCGAGGTTCCGCTGCTGCCCAACGACATGGGCATGCCCGACTCCCACTACATCTGCTTCCCCTACGAGTCGAGGCGCTCCGGCATCTACCCCGCGGGCACGGTCCGGGCTCCCATGGAGCCGGCCAGGGCCATTGTGGACGCGACCGGCGCCGCGCTCAAGGCCATCCAGGCCGTTGAGGTTATCTCCAGGGGCGAGACGGTCCACCCGCGCGCGGGGGACGAGTCCTACCCCGACCTCTTCATGCAGAGATGCACCCAGTGCAAGCGGTGCACCGTTGAGTGCCCCTTCGGTACATTCAACGAAGACGAGAAGGCCAACCCGATTCCCTTCATCACAAGGTGCCGCCGCTGCGGCGTGTGCATGGGCGCGTGCCCCGAGCGGATCATCTCCTTCAAGAACTACTCCGTGGGCATGGTGGGCAACATGATCAAGGGCATCAACGTGCCCGACGAGTACGACGAGAAGCCCAGGATAATAATAATGGCCTGCGAGAACGACGCGTATCCCGCGCTCGACATGGCCGGGATAAACAGGCTCAGCTACAACCCCTGGATGAGGATCATCCCGGTCAGGTGCCTTGGGTCCATGAACCTCATCTGGGTGGCCGACGCCCTCTCCAAGGGCATCGACGGCATCCTCTTCCTCGGATGCAAGATGGGTGAAGACTTCCAGTGCCACTACATCCGGGGCTCAGAGCTGTGCAAGATCAGGCTCGCCAAGGTGCAGGAGACCCTGGACCGCCTCGTCCTGGAATCGGACAGGATACGGTATCAGGAGATAGGCATAATGGACTTTGAACAGCTCCCGCAGATCATCGACGAGTTTGCGGACAGGCTTGAAGAGATAGGTGCCAACCCCTACAAGGGCTTCTAGGAGGTCTTGACAATGGCGGAAGAGGAAAAGGTTGACATAGAGGAGACCGGGGAGGAGCAGGCCCAAGCCGCGCCCGTGGAAGAAGCTCCGAAACCCCCACCGGTGATTTTGGAGCCGGACCTCGGCCTGGTCAAAGAGATAATATCCCTCGGGGGAGAATCGGTTAAGAAGTGCTACCAGTGCGCCACCTGCTCGGTGGTCTGCCAGCTTTCGCCCGAGGAGAACCCGTTCCCCCGCAAGGAGATGATCTGGACCCAGTGGGGGCTGAAGGACAGGCTGGTGTCCAACGTGGACATCTGGCTCTGCCACCAGTGCGCCGCCTGCTCCGACTTCTGCCCCAGGGGAGCCAAGCCCGGGGAGGTGCTGGCTGCGCTGAGGACCTACGCGTTCAACCACTACGCGTTCCCGCCCTTCATGGGCAAGCTGGTGAGCCAGATCAAATACCTGCCCGTTCTCCTGTTTGTGCCGGTGGCTCTCTTGCTCCTCGTTTTGAGCCTGGGCGGGGGCGTGGGCTTCCCGGCAATTGACAAGGTTCACTTCGCGAAGTGGCTCGATCCCACCAAGGGGGTCGACGTGATCTTCGTCCCCTTCTTCATCCTCGCGGTGATCTCTCTCGTGTTCGGGCTCTGGCAGTTCATGAAGAACATCCATGAACAGGCCCTGAAGGAGGGTTGGGCCAAGAAAGAGACCTTCACCACGGGCGACTGCATGTCCGGGATCATCGGGGTAATGGGCGACATCCTGCTCCACAAGCGTCTCAAGGAGTGCGAGGCCAACGAGCCCCGGTACCTCGCGCACCTGCTCGTATTCTACGGGTTCATTGCCCTCTTCGGGGTCACCGGGCTCGTGGCCACCTCCTACTACGCGGCCAAGTTCGCCATAACCGGGACCAACATCATGGGCAACCCCATGCCCTTTGCCAACCCGGTGAAGTGGCTGGCCAACATCGGCGGCCTGGCCATACTCATCGGCATCGTGCTCATGGCCGTGAACCGCCTCCAGCAGGAGGAGAAGATGGGCAAGGGCGCCTACCCCGACTGGGCGCTCATCGGGATAATCATCCTCACCATAGTGACCGGGTTCCTGGCCCAGTTCATGAGGATCGCCAATGTCCCGGTTCTGGCCTACTCCATGTACTTCTTCCACCTGGTGATGGTCTTCTGGCTCATCGCGTACCTGCCCTATTCCAAGCTCGCGCACCTGGCCTACCGCACCGTGGCCATGTCCTACGCGAGGCACCAGGGCAGGGAGATGATGGCCAAGCTGGAGTTCGCGCCCGCGGCTCCGCCGGTGGAGGAGGCCCCCACGGAGGAGGAGGCCGAGGCTGAAGAGGCTGCCGAAGCCGAGGAGGCCCCCACGGAGGAGGCCGAGGCCCCTGCCGAGGCCGAAGAGGCGCCTGCTGAGGAGGAGAAGGCGGAGTAACCGTTTAGCTACATACAAAGCTTTACTAAGGGCACCCTTATGGTG
>JARFUL010000026.1 GCA_029289015.1 Syntrophobacteria bacterium
GTCGCTCGAGGGTGAGCTCGTCCACCTCCAGCGGTTCCCCCTCCTTTTTCCGGGCGATCTTCAGCGTGGAGGCCAAAATCTCAACCTCCTTGGTTCCGCCCGCGTTGCAGACCGTCACGCACCCCTTGCACCCCACGAGGAGGATTTTCTTGAAGGGGGCCAACATCTCCAGAATCTCCTGGACAGGTTTTCTCTCTGCTACAACCAATGCGGCTCGACCTCCTCTCTCCGCCTTCCGGGGGCGTAAGGGACTTTTCGCCCCCTGAAAGGGTTGGATACTAAATAACGCCCATGCCCCGCTTTCTCAGGCCGCCTTTTCCGCGGGCCTGCCCAGGGGCGAGGGCCCAAGCTCCTTTATCCTTTCGGTCATCTCCCGGGCGATCTCCGCGAATCTGATGCCCTCGCCCGCGGAGAGGTTGAACATCTCCACCCTCTCGGGCTCCATGCCGAGATCATCCAGGGTCTTCTTTACGTAGGCCACCCTCTTCTTCGCCTTGAGGTTGCCTGTCAAATAGTGGCAGTCCCCCTCCAGGCAGCCGGCCACCACGACGCCGTCCGCTCCGGCCTCCAGGGCCCTGAGAAGGTGGATGATGTCCACCCTCCCGGTGCACGGCACAATCACGATTCTGATGTTGGTGGGGTAGTTGAGCCTCATGGAACCTGCCAGGTCCGCTGCAGAGTAGGCTCAGTGCATGCAACAGAACGCGATGATTTTCGGCTCGAAGTCTGACATGTATGGCCTCCTAGCTGGCGAAGAGCGATTCGCTCTTGGCCACGAGTTGATCGTCGGTGAAGTGCTGGAGCATTATGGCCTTGCCCGGGCATTCGGCCACGCACGCGCCGCAGCCCTGGCAGCTGGCCTCGTCTATTACCGCGTATCCGTCCTCCCCGATGCGGGGCACGCCGTAGGAGCAGGTCCTCACGCAGGTCAGGCAGACCGCGCACTTGTCGCCGTCCACCTGGGCCACCACCCCGCCTATGGTGAGGTCTGTCGCGGCCAGGAAGGAGCCGGCCCTCGCGGCCGCGGCCAGGGCCTGGCCGATGGACTCGGTGATGAGCTTCGGGCTGTGCGCGGTGCCACAGAGGTATATGCCGTCGGAGCTGAAGTCCACGGGCCTGAGCTTCGCGTGGGCCTCGATGAAGTATCCGTCCGCGTCCCTGGGAACCTTGAGCAGGGTGGCCAGGTCCTCGGTATTGTTGGGTATGGTGGCCGCGCTGAGGATCAGGGCGTCCGCTGCCACCTGGATCGGTCTATTGAGCACGTGGTCCCTGAAGGTCACGCTGAGGCCGTCCCCGTTCGATTCTACCAGGGGCGGGTCGCTGAGGGAGTAGCGGGCAAAGGTGACGCCCTTCTCCCTGGCCTCCTGGTAGTAGTCCTCCAGGAAGCCGTACATCCTTATGTCCCTGTAGAGGACCGTGACCGCGAGGTGCTCGTTGAGCTTCTTGAGCTCCAGCGCGTGCTTTATCGCGCCCTGGCAGCAGACCCGGGAGCAGTTGGGGTTCTCCTCGTTCCGGGAGCCCACGCACTGGATCATGACCACCTGGTTCCACCCGGAGGCCGCGGCTCTGTCCTTTGCGAGCTTCTCGCCGAGCTCGAGCTGGGTCATGACCCTTTGGTCCTCGCCGTAGAGGTACTCGGTGGGCTTGTAATCGTGCGCGCCCGTGGACACGACGGTCGCGCCGTGGTCTATGGTCTGCCTGTCCCCGTTCTCCCCGGTCTTGATCTCAGTGGTGAAGTTCCCCTTGTAGCCCCCGAAGCCCACCACCTGGGCGTCGGTGAACACCTGGATGTTCTCGTGGGACCCCACCTCCTTGACCAGGTTGTCCAGGTAGGCCTGGACGTCGAGCCCTTCTATGGTGTGCTGGACCTTGCGCGCCAGGCCGCCGAGCTCTTTGTTCTTCTCCACCACCACCGCGCCGAAACCCTGGCGCGCGATGGAGAGCGCCGCGTTGAGGCCGGCCACGCCGCCTCCCACCACCAGCGCGCGCTGGTTGATCTCGAGGAGGGACTCCTTGAGGGGCCTGAGGAACGCGGCCCTGGCCACGGCCATCCGGACGAGGTCCTTGGCCTTCTCCGTGGCCTCCCCTGGGTCGCTCTGGTGGACCCAGGAATCCTGGTCCCGGATGTTGGCCATGTCGAAGAGGTACTTGTTTATGCCGCAGTCCACCAGGGTCTCCCTGAAGAGGGGCTCGTGGGTGCGGGGCGAGCACGCGGCCACCACCATCCGGTTCAGCCTGTGCTCCTTTATGAGCTCCTTCATGGCCTCCTGGGTGTCCTGGGAGCAGGAGAAGAGGTTCTCTCCGGTGTACACCACGTAGGGCAGGCTCTTCGCATACTCCGCCACCGCGGGCACGTCCACCACGGAGCCTATGTTGATGCCGCAGTTGCACACGAACACGCCTATGCGCGGCTCCTCACCCGCAACATCAATCTCGGGGGGCACCTCCTTGCTCGTCACCAGGGTGCCCCGGGCCGCGCCCAGGTTCTGCGCGCAGCAGGCCGCGGCCGCGGAGGCCTCGGTCACGGAGCCGGGGATGTCCTTGGGGCCCTGGAATACGCCGCAGGTGTAGACCCCGGACCTCGAGGTGGAGACCGGCGCGAAGGGGTCGGTCTTCGCGAACCTGTGGTGGTTGACCTCCACCCCGAGATTCTCGGCCAGCTCCACGGTCTCTTTCCCGATCTCGATGCCCACGGAGAGCACCACCATGTCGAAGACCTCGGAGATGATCCCCCCGTCCTCGGTCGCGTAGTCTATCCTGAGCTGCTCGGTCTCGGGCACCGGGAACAGCGTATGCACCCGGGAGCGGACGAACTTGACCCCGTACTCGTTCTGGGCCCGGTTGTAGTACTTCTCAAAGTCCTTGCCGTAGGTGCGCATATCCATAAAGAAGATCGTGGTGTCCAGCGCGTCGATGCTGGGGCTGTGCTCCTTGGCCACTATGGCCTCCTTCACCGCGTACATGCAGCACACGCCGGAGCAGTAGCCGTTGTCGCATTCGTTGATGTTTCGGGAGCCAACGCACTGGATCCAGGCGATCCTCTCGGGCTCCTTGCCGTCGGAGGGCCGCTGCAGGTGGCCCATGTAGGGCCCGGACGCGGACAGAATCCGCTCGAACTCAAGGGAGGTGACCACGTTGGGATGCTGGCCGTAGAGGTAGGTCTGGGAGACCGTGGGGTCGAAGGTGTTGGCGCCGGGAGCCAGGATCACGCCTCCCACCTCCACCTCCCTCTCCACGATCTCCTGGCTGTGGTCCACCGCGCCGGCCAGCCCGGCGCTTACGCAGTCGACGCACTAGGAGAGGGGGGCGGAGTGG
>JARFUL010000027.1 GCA_029289015.1 Syntrophobacteria bacterium
CCCATAACCGCGTGACGGGTCTCCGCGAGGGAGAACTCCGCCTCCTCTTCGGTTAGTTGCGGGTTTCTGGAAAACATGGTCCTCCTGTACCAGATGGACCCGATCTCCCGGCTGGAGACCCTGCCCCCCGGCCCCTCCAGATGCCACTCCCAGCCGCCCCGGGTCTGGTATTTTACGGTGAGCCTGTCCTCTGTCCCGAGGCTCTGGGGATGGAAGCGCACCGGTTTTATGCCCCTTCTCTCCAGATGAAGGACCATGAGATCGGAATGGGGGTCGATCTCCTGGGACACAATCATTATGGCTTTATTGGTGCCGTGGTAGCGTCTGCTCGCCCGGTCTGCCCGGCCCGTTTTGGGTTTGTTGTTTTCCATCGGAGCGCTCCCTTGCCTTTCAATCTTGATGCGGTTCTTTTATCTCTTCTCCTGCCCAAGGCTCCCACCTGAATGCTACTCCAAGAAGAGCTCCCTCAAATTCTCCTTTTTGGCCAGCTCTTTTGGGGAGCCCTCAAATATGAGCCTTCCTTCGTCGAGTATCAAAAGATGGTCAACATCCGCGTGCCGGTGTACCTTGTGGGAGAGCAGGACCACGGTGTTCCCCGTATCTCTTATATCGGCCATGGTTCTATAGATAAGCGCCTGGGCGACCTGGTCCACATGCGCGGTGGGCTCGTCGAGGATAATGACGCTGGGCTGGGTGAGAAGCGCCCTTGCCAGCACCATGCGCTGCCGCTCCCCCGCAGAAAACCTGGAACCCGACTCCCCTACGTCCGCGTCATATCCCGCGTCGCCGGAGATTATCCGATCGTGCACGTACGCCCTCTCGAGGCACCGCGTCAGGTCATCATCTGAACCCCTGCGACCGAGGAGGATATTATCCCTCACAGAGCCGCGAAAGAGCACCACCTCCTGGGGCACGTAGCCTATCCGCTGCCAGAGCTCCTTCCTGGCAAATGAGGAGAGGGGAGCCCCGTCCAGAGTCACGTCTCCTTCCGTGGGCTCGAGGAGCCTCAGCATTAGACATGCCAGGGTGGTCTTTCCGGCCCCGCTTCTGCCCGCGACCACGGTGACTTTGCCCTTGGGGATGGTCGCGGTGACCATGCTCAAGCCATGCCTTCCCCCCGGGTAGACCACGGTTACGCCCCTCATCTCATACGCGCCCGATCTCTTCACCTCGGAGGGGGCCTCCGCCTTCCCCTCGGCGTCTCTTCCCTCAATCATCTCGGCCTGGAGCCTCCCAAGGCGCACAAGGCCGTCCTTTAGCCCTATCGCGGATGAGGCCAGTTGCTGCGCGCCCGCGGTGAGATAGGTGAAAAGTGCGGCCAGGGCCACCAGCTCCCCCAGGGTAAGCCTGCCCCTAACAACGAGATAACCGCCCGCCAGGTAAAAGATAAACTGGATGAGGTGCGACACCCCGAAGCTCCCCTCGAGCGCCCACTGGGGCAGGGTTCTCCTGCGAATAAGAGCGCGGGTATATTCATCGAGAAGGTGCTTGATCCTTTCCGACGCCCAGTCGGGCGACGCGGAGGTGAGGAGCAGCATTCCCTCGAGCCCCAGGGTGTTCAGTATGTGCTCCCCCACCCTTACGTTGGACTCGATCTCCCGGGAGAGCCCCCTCTCGGTGAGCCTTGCGCCCATTCGAGAGAGAGCAGCCACGCCCACAAGGCCGAGTGCGCCCAGAAGAGCCAGGGAGGGCACCCAAAGAAGCAGTACTACCAGCACCACGGCAATCTGCACCGCGGCTACCACCATTTGACCCACAAGGTGACTGAACGCGCCCTCAATTACCGCTGTATCGCCCCTTAGAAGCTGCAGGAACTCGGACTTGCCGTAGTCCTGGTAGAACTGAAGGGGCTTTTCCTTGAGCAGTTCGTAGGTTCTGAGGGTGAGCTGGTTGGCGAGGTACGCGCCGGTGAGCGCATAATCCTGGAAGGCCGCGCCCGAAAGAGCGCCCCTGATGAGAAGGCAGACAAGCTGGGCCGCGAGAATAAAACACATGACAAGGATGCTGCCCGGAATTATTCCACGGTCGAAGAGAGGTGCAAACAGGAGGGACGCGAATATGGCAAACAGCGCCGAGCCGCTGAGGTAAAGGGTGGCCTTAAAAAAGCCCTTTGCCTGGGGCCTCAGGGTCTCAAGTAGAAGCTTCCCCCAGGAGCCTGGAGAAGATCCGTGGGAACCTTTTTCGCTCATATGCCAGAGTTGCTTGCCGCAGTGGAATCGGCTGGCAGGGCTCTTTAGCAGGGTCTTTCTTGGAGCGCCATTCCAAGGGATAGGGCCACCCTCGCATATAGAGCCCAAGCGCTCTGCGAAAGCGGCCCTAAAGATAGGTTGCTCTGCTTAAGAGAGCCGATTCCAGGGTGCCGGTTTCAGATGGAGATGGGGGAGATTAACCGTTGTCCGGATCGGAGAAGGTCACCCCGCTGACGTTGGTTGAGTGATGGGTGGTGATCTCATTGCCACCCTGGGTCATCAGCATGTCGTCCACAAAGGCTGGCTTTCCGTCTTCCCGGCGCACGTATATCTGCCTAAGAGCGTCGTAGTAGCCATCGGGAACGTTGAAGACGGGGCCCTCCTCGAGAAACCTCACCGCGAAGACATTACCGGTTTGACTTCCGTTGCTTTGCATGCCTTCCAACTCCTCTTTGTCCCGGATACGGGGCGGTAAATATTTATGCCGACCACCTCAATTGCTCTACACTATTGCCCTGCAACTAACATATGGGATGTCCCTGTTTGCTGTCAAGCAAGATTGAGATGGCGCGTGGCGCGAAGGGACCGGCCGGCGCGGTCTTTTCCAAGTTTGATCAACCCTTTTCGGAATAAATCGCTCCGGAATTCTATTTTTTTTTCGCTTATCTTTGAATGGGGACTTCCACCCCCTCAGACTTTCTCTTTAGCTTCCGGTCATCGGGTCTCTTAGCGGCCAGCCTCTTCCAGTACCTGTGGGCCTCGTCCCGCAAACCCTCCCTCTCGAGCATAGCGGCAAAGAGCACCAGCTCGGAAAAGGGTGCATCGTCCGCGGGACGCAGCCTGTTGATCCGTTCCCGCTCCGCTCTCTCCAGCAGGCTGAAATCCGCGGAGCTGGAGTATACTTCACATGAGGCAAGCCTCGCGTCCACCTGCCAGGTGTAGAACCGCGCCTCCGTGAGCCTGATCTCAGGCGGGAGTTTGAAGGCCGTGCCGTCTACACGCGTTTCAATGAGCGCGCGGCCGGAGTCGTCCATCAGGGTGAACCGGTACTGGGTCGCGCTTTCCACCGGCTCCCACCGAAACACCGGGTTGGGTGTCAACACCTTTGTATTTTTGGGGCCAAGGAGCCGGACCTTTCTCTTGTCCACCGTTCCCTTGAGCACGATCGCGGTCTGTTCGTATCCCTGGCCCCCGGAGGGCAGCAGCCCGGTCTCCCTGGCGAGAGTCAGGTTTCGTGACCGGGGTTTGGCGCCGGACAGGACCTTCGGGACCTCCTCATCGATCCGGATCGCGGCTTTCCCGGTGAAGAGGTACTCCCTTGATGAGCGAAAAAAGACCAGCGACAGAGTCGAGCCCTCGTCGATCCGGACCTCCGCGCCGACAGGCAGATAGCTGAGGATTTCACAGGGTTTCTCCGCGTGACCAATTACAATAAGGCCCCTTCCCATGAAGTCCGTCACCATGGCCACCGCGTCAGCTCCCCGGGAGACACCCGGGTGCACTGTCAGGATAAGCGCCATAAAAATCAGACCGACAAACCTGCCGAACCTGCGGGCCCGGTGGGTGTCACTACCATCTGGCATGGCTCATTCCCTCCCTAAAATGAGTAAAACTCCCGGTAAACTCGAGAACCCTCTTTGCCCTCCGCCTGCGGACCGCATCGATCCGCTTGCCGGCCCTATTCGGGACGCCAGCCGAACACCTCGACCGGTGCATGCCCCTTGATGGGTTGTTCGCCGAGGGGTTCGAGTTCTACGGCCGTGTTCAGGGCCCCGGCCACCTGAGCGGAACATACGATGAAATAGCCCAGGTCCTTGGTGAGCCCCTCCAGCCTGGAGGCCACGTTCACAGTATCGCCGATCACGGTGTATTCGTGCCGCTGCTCGGAACCCATGTGCCCGACCACGACCTCCCCCGCGTGCAGCCCCACCCCAATCTCAACGGGCCGGACCTTTCGGGCTTTAAGCGTCTCATTCAGCCTTTCCAGCCTTGCCAGCATCTCCTGGCCGGCGTCGAACGCATCCTGGGAAGGATTTTCGCGCCGGCCGGGGGCCCCGAAGAAGGCCATCAGCCCGTCCCCCATGAACTTGTCGATGGTGCCCCCGTGGCTGTGAATCGCGGTCGTCATCTCTTCGAAGTACAGATTCAAAAGGGAGATGGTCTCCTCGGGGGTCTGTGATTCACTGCGCTGGGTAAAGCCGCGGATATCGGAGAACAGAACGCACACCCGTCTTCGTTCCCCGCCTATCTCCGGCCTGATCTTCCCCTCCAGGATCGCGCGCAACACCTCGGGGCTTACGTATCTGCCGAAGGAGTGCCGGAGCCAGCGTTTCTCCCTGAACGCGAGCGCTCCCTCCAACCCCATGCGGCCCAGGAGCCCCAGGCAGCCTGAAAAGGTGACCGCGACAACCGGCCAGTAGGAGCCGGATGAGAGGGAGGAGGTGGAAAACCCCCACAAAAGGCCTGTCAGAACCATAAGCAGCGGCGCGCCCCAAAGGGGTCTCGCCCCCAGCCACCACAGGAGGCTGGCCAGAACGATTAGAGCGGAGATGAAAAGCGGAGAAACCGTTTGGATCAGGCCCTCGTCGGATAGAAGTGAGCGAAGGGCCTGCGCGTGGATCAGGACGCCGGGGATTCGGCGGTTTTTCGGCTCCCACGCGGCAAGGGGCACAGGCGCCCGGTGGCGGTCGTCAAAGGGCAGCACACCGCCCAGAAGCACCGGCCTGCCCGCGCATGCCCGCATGAGCGGGCCTGTTTCGCCGGCGTCGTACCACGCGACAACCTGCTGAAGGGGTATGTATCTGTACATCTCCCCTAAGGCATAGTTGATAATTCCCTCCTCAGCGTTTTCGCCCGGATGGCCCGTCATCCGGCCCACCAGGGTGGCCAGCGGTCCCTGAAGGGTTTTCAGGACCGAGCCATAACGCCTCACCGTGCCGTCCATGTCGGCCTTCACGAGCGCCAGCCCCACGGACTCCCTGCCCGCTATGGAGACAATGGGCGCGAAAATGGGCCTGAGGTTTCCCTTTTCATCCACGGTCTGCGCCAGGAAGACGGGCGCCGCGCGCCTGAGTTTCAGCAATCCCGCGAGCAGCGGCCGGTCGTAGCCGGAAAAGAGGAAGTCGTAGGAACGGTCCGGGAGAACGACATCGAGACCCACGACCCTGGGCCGCGCCAGGGCCATGGCCTCGAGGAATTTCCCGAGATAGGGGTGCCACAGGGCCAGGGGTTCACGGAAACCCTTGAACGTCTCCTCGTCAATCCCAACGATGACCACGTCCGGCTCAAGTCTCTTCGGAGAGACGTACCTGAGAAGACCGAACTGCAGGTCGAGAACCTTGTGGTCAAGATACCTCGCGACGCGGGTATGCTGGAAAGCCAGCGCTCCCGCGAGCACGAGGACGAATCCGGCCAGGATGAGCGTCTTCCTTTGCTTGGCCTCTCTCTTCAGTCTCATGGGAATACCGGTCCCAGGCCATTCATCCTGCTGGCAGACGGTGCGCGCGCCGGCTCCCGCACGCGCCCGCTATCCGCCCGCGTCATCACGGCCTCGCGCCCTCCACCAGGATAAAGGGCGCCCAGAAGAATGGATGCGCATAGGATATGGGGCCCCGCTTTTGCGCCCTGCCGGCTCCGAGAAGGTTTAGTTTGCCCTGTCTCAGGGCCTCGGCCTTTCGCCCGGGGTCTTTGCGCACCATCCGGTGAAAATCGGTGATGAGGGTTGCGGTCGCGCGGTCATCCACGCTCCACATGCTCACCACCAGCCCCTCGACCCCTGCATAGAGGAAAGCCCTGCTCAGCCCCAAAAGCCCCTCACCATCCTTGATCTCCCCGAGCCCCACCTCACACGCGCTGAGGGTCACCAGTTCCGCATTCAGGGACAGATTGAAAATTTCATGGGTCTTTAACAGTTTGAAATCTTTCCCCTGGCGACCGGGCGCGAACACCAGCGCGGAGAACATGGGATGCTCTTCATTGAGTATCCCGTGGGTGGACAGGTGGAGTGACGAATACCGGCCGCTCTCCTTGAGAAAACGGTCCTTGGTGGCATCATGCCTGAGATAGATCCTGGCATTGGGTGCGTAGAGAGCCGCAACGTTTTGAACCTCCACCTCGGAGTAGGGCAGGGGGGTCATCTCGAATTCACCGCCCTTCAGCCTTACCTTGTGTTTGGGGCTAGTCTCTTCCCTCCCCGTTGGGTTGCCGAATGCCAGCAGAAGGCCGCTGAGCTCGCCCGGTTGCCCCCGATGAAGCCTCGGGTCCATGGTGCTGGCCGAGATCGCGTAGGAGATGGCCGGGGCCTGCTCCACAAGGTACCGGGCCGCGTTGATGCGCTTTCCCCTGTCCTGCCTCCCTTCGTCCATTTCCGAGATCACGAGAAGCTCGAAGGGCAGGTACAGAAGGGGGCCGTGGGGTACGATCACCAGTTTGGACGCGGCCGAGATAAAAGGTTCGCACGGCCTGAAGAGCCGCGCGTAGAGCTCGTGGGCCAGACCGAGGTTAAAAGACGCGAGGGCATCCACGTTTCGCGTCTCTTTGATTCTTTTGAAGGGCCTTCGCAGGGCCTCGACCTGCCTCGTCAACTCCGATTTCCCCACAGGCAGGGTCAGCACCGCCTCAAGTTTGGTCCTGCTTACCACAAAGAGGTAGGTCTCTTCCAGGGCCACAAAATACTCCAGGAGAACCTCCCCCGGCCTGAGCACCCTTTGCTGAATCTCCTTCAGGCTGAGGGGACGGGGGCTCTTGAGACGCGCGTAATTGGGGTAGCGTTTATCCAGTTCCCGGAGAAGTTGCGCATACTCGAAGTCCAGCTGGTTCAGCCTCTCCTTCAGCGCGAGCGCGCTGGCAGGGTCCCTCTGTCCGATCAACTCGCTCCTGATGCGGTACACCAGAGAATGGATCTCCTGCTCCCGCGAGAGCATGCCCTGGTCTACGCCCGCCAGGATTTTGGTCCTCGCTCCCTTGATCATGTCGAGAATCGTCCGGCCCCGCGCGCGCTCGGAGACCTCTAATGCAAGGACCGCGTCCTTTGTCTGGGAGTCCCGGCGATAGAGCCTAATCAGAAGGCTGATCAGCGCTTCGTAGGGGTTCTGCCGGCGCTCGAAAAACACGACCTTGTGCTCTTCGGTGGCCAGCCTGTCCCGGATGGCTTCCAGGGTTTGTATGGATGCCAGGTAGGCGTCCTTTGCGTTCTGGAGCTCCCCGATCCGCTCGTAGAGCAGGCCCTTCTTCAGGTGGACATCCGCGATCTGCTCCAGGGATTGAACGGGCTGAAACGCGCGGATCGCCTTGTCATGGGCCGCGAGGGCCTCCCTATACCTTCCGGCCGGCTCGTAGAGAACCTCGGCCATGAACCTGTGCGCGAAACCCTGGGCCCTCAGGTCCCCTATGGACTCCCAGATGGCCAGCGCGTCCTCAAAGGACTTCTTGGCGTCCGCGCTCTGCCCCAGCGCCGCGCGGGCGAGGGCCAGGTGATGCAGGGCCAGCCCCTGCCACTCCTTCTCCCCCATATAGATGGCGCGGGCATGCGCGTCCTGTGCATATTTGAGGGATCGTCTTAAAGCCTCCTCCCTTTCCCCTCCCTCCCTCAGCAGGGCCTCCTGACGGTGGAGGTATGCCAGGGCCCGTATCACGTAACCCTGGCGCCACATATCTTTGGATTCCAGCGCCGCGCCAAGGGCCTTCTCCTCATAGTGGATGGCCCTCTTCAGGTGGGCCAGGGCTAAAGGTCCATCGTCCCGGATCTTCCCCGTGTCCGCGATGGCCCCCACGGAGAGCCCCAGATGGTTGAAAGCCCGCGCCTGGGCCCTGAGCCGCTCCTGGAGGTCGGAAATATCCTGTGCGGCCGCGAGCGCCTGGCCGTGGAGCTCCACGGCCTTGGCGTAATCGCCGAGTCTCCTGTAAAAATACCCCATATAGTCCCGCTGAAGCGCGACCGCTGCCGCGTCTCCCCCCTGTTTCGCGTAGCTCAACGCCTGCCCGTAGACCCTAAACGCGTCATCGAACCGTCCGCTGTCCACATATATGTCGCCCAGCTGGCGCAAACCCCGGACAGCCTCCCGCCAGTCGCCTGGGACCTTGAGCGCTTCAAGACCCTCTTTGTAGAGCTCGATGGCCCGCTTATGGGTCTTTTTGCGCTCGTAGACGTCTCCCAGGTCAATGAGCGCCATGCCGGTGTGGAGCCGGTCCTCATATTCTTTTGCCAGCTCCAGGGCCCGCTCGTGGTATTTCAGCGCGACCGGGTAGCGGGTCAGCTTGCGCGCGGACTGCCCCGCGAGATGGAGCGCGTCCATCTCACCGTCGAAGTCCCCGATGGACCGAAACATCTCTGCCGCGGCCTCGCCCGATTGAAGGGCCTTGACATACGCTCCCTGGGCAAACTCCCTGGCCCCGCGCATAAGGTGCTCGCGGCCCCGGATGTTGGCCGCGCGCTCCTCCTTGTTCCAGCCGCGGTAGGCCGCGACCTTCTTGGACAGGTAGTGGTCGGCCGACACCTTGCCCGCGGCTTCGGCCAGGGAGGATGCCTGGCCCATGATCTCCTTCGCGCGGACCGAACGCGGCCCTCCCGGGTCCCTGACGTATTCCATTAGCAGCCTGTCCAGTGCGCCGCGCAAAAGGTCGCGGTTGGCCCCGGCCAGCTCGATTATCCCGGCTTTGTCGTCCCGGCTATACGCGTCGGAGACTAGCAGCACAAAACGATCCAGCGTAACCCTGCCCTTAGACCGCGCGGCCGGGCCACCGAAGAGCACGGCCGGAAGTATGAGCAGCATGCCGGCCAGTAAAAGGACTCTGTAGATACGCATCTTCATTCCTCTTTGCCGCGGCAAAAGGTCCCTACCCCCCGGTCGCGTTCAGCTCCGCGCGCAGCTCCTCCAGCCTCTTGCGCACGGTCTCCTCCCCCACCTCCATGACCACGGGGCCGTCCTCGGGGCACAGCTCTCTACGGTGCACGAATATCCTACGCATCTCCCCCGTCTCATCCGCTAAATAGGTCGGCAGGGACGTCAGGTAATTGTAGGGAAAAAAGGGAAACAGCGCGGGCGTCACGTAAAGCTTGAAATCCTCCCCGTTCTTACCCGAATCGAGCTTGATGCGGTAGGCTCTCGTACGAACGACAGCCTTTTGCCTTCTAAGCGCGGCCCTCTCTTCGGCTCCCAGCGGCTTCAGACGCCCTATGGCAAGCTGATAGGCCACGAGCTTCTCAACCCTGGCATCCGGGTTTACATGCCAGCCCCTCGTAAAATAATAGGAGGAATGGCTGAAGAAAGCCAGGGGCATGCCCATGAGGAAGAGGGAGGATGGAATCAGGATCAACCCCGCGGGTATAAGCCTTTTGGGATTGATTCTCTTCAGATACTCGGGCTCCGTGTGGCCCTTGAGGGAACGGACTCCCCACCACACCATGTTGATTCCCCTGCCTGTGACTATCACGCCGAAAACAAGGCCGATAAACATGGCCAGCCAGCCCAGCGCCATTGAAAAGAGGATGAGAACAACGGCTCCCACTATCTTGACGATGGGCGACTTGGGTAGAAAGGGCCCTTTACCAGCCTGCTCCAGCTCCTCGATGTGTCCCCGCACAGCCGCGTATCCCCCTCCCAGAAGGGTGAGGATTATCATGAGGGGCAGGAT
>JARFUL010000028.1 GCA_029289015.1 Syntrophobacteria bacterium
CCCGAGTACCAGGAGCTGAGAGCCGACATAGAGCGGATGGTGGGGGAGATAAACGGCCGGTTCACCCGATCGGGCTGGATCCCTATCCACTACCTCTACCGCAACCTCGAGAGGGAGGAGCTTCTCGCGTACTACCGGACCGCGGAGATCGCGCTGGTCACCCCGCTCAAGGACGGCATGAACCTCGTGGCCAAGGAGTACTGCGCGTGCAACCTGGAGCTCAACGGGGTCCTGATCCTCAGCGAGTTCGCGGGCGCGGCAGCGCAGCTCCACCGGGGCGCGCTCCTGGTGAACCCCTACGACGTGGAGGGGATGGCCGAGGCCATCCACCGGGCCTTCCACATGGACAGGGAGGAGCGGCGCTCCAGGATGAAGCGGCTCAGGGAGCAGGTGAAGAGGCACGACATCTTCTGGTGGGTGGACTCGTTCCTCGACGCGTCCCTCCACAAGCACCTCGATGACTTCCCCGAGGTGGAGGAATACGTGCCCCACATCCAGCTCTAGCCCGCTACCAAGGATCGCTTTCCAAGGAAAAAAGAGGGGCCGATGGCCCCCCAATTTTTCCTGGTCCTTTTGGTTTTTTCGGGCTATATTTTCAGGAAAAAATAAACCGAAACCCGAGGCCGGCAGGCCCAAGGGCCTTTCTTAGCGCGAAAACCCGATTGTTTAAGAGAGCCATCATTTTCCCGTCAACAAAGACCTGGAGGTGAATATGAAAAGATTCGGGTCCATAATCACCATTATTGCGCTCTTGTTTTCACCGGTGCTCATCTCAGGGTGCATAGGTCCCATTGACGTGTATCAGGCGGCCACGGACGAGCGTCGTTTGGGCACCTTCGTTGATGACGCGGTGATCAGGCGGAAGATCCAGGGCAAGATCCTTTCCCACAAGGACAAGAAGATCAAAAAGGCGGTTATCTCCCTCTCTGTCTCCGTGCACCGCGGAAGGGTGGTCCTCATTGCGGAGCTGGCCGACGTGGACGTGGGCAAGGAGTGCATAAGGATCGCGAAGAACACCAAAGGGGTTGTGAAGGTCAACTCCTACTTTTTGCCCAAGCGCGAGGGCGGGTTCGTGGACGACACCAAGATCCAGGCCAAGGTCAAGGGCAGGTTCCTGAAAGACTCGGAGCTCAAGGGGTTCCAGGTGGAGGTCTCTGTGATCCAGGGCCACGTGGTCCTTGCCGGCTTTGTGGCGAACAGCGCCGCGAAGAACAAGTGCATCAAGCTGGCCAAGGGGGTCGAGGGGGTCGTAAAGGTGGTGGACTACATCCAGGTAAAGTAGGCCCCCGGCGTTTTGATCCCTTTTTACACATCAATTTAACCCGGCTTGCCAAGGAGCTCTCCCCTTGCGTTTTCTCGCGGACCTTCATCTCCACTCCCGCTACTCCATAGCCACCAGCAAAGAGATGGTGGTGCCGAGGATCGCGGGCTGGGCCCAGGTGAAGGGGGTCTTGGTGGTGGGCACCGGCGATTTCACCCACCCGGGGTGGCTGGAGGAGCTTAAACACGGCCTGGTGCCGGCTGAAGAGGGGCTGTTCAGGCTCCGGCCCGACCTGGTGCACGAGGCCAAAGCCGGGCTTCCCCCCCACATCTCCCCCGGGGAGACCAGGTTTCTCCTCACCTGCGAGGTAAGCTCCATCTACAAGAAAAACGGACGGGTCCGCAAGGTCCACTCCCTCATCTTTGCCGACGAATTCGAGAGCGCGCAGAAGATCCAAAGGACCCTCGCGTCCCTGGGCAACGTGGAGGCCGACGGCCGCCCCATCCTGGGGCTCGAGGCCAAGACGATACTCGAGATCGTAAAGGGGGCCTCCCTGGACGCGCACCTCGTTACCGCGCACGCGTGGACCCCCCATTTCTCCGTTCTGGGCGCGGCCTCGGGATTCGATACGCTTGAGGAGTGCTTCGAGGAGCTCACCGGGGAGGTGCTCGCGGTGGAGACCGGGCTCTCCTCCGACCCGGGGATGAACTGGCGGGTCGATTTTTTGGACGACTTTCCCCTCATCTCCAACTCCGACGCGCACTCCCCGTCCAAGATAGGCCGCGAGGCCAACATATTGGACACGGACCTCTCCTACGGGGGGATCGTGGAGGCCATATCGGGCCAAAGGCACGGGTTCGAGGGCACCATAGAGTTCTTCCCCGAGGAGGGCAAATACCACCTGGACGGCCACCGCAACTGCAAGGTAAGGCTCTGGCCCGAGGAGACGGCCCGCCTTGGCGGCGCGTGCCCCGCGTGCGGCAGGCCGGTCACCGTGGGGGTGATGCACCGGGTCGGGGAGCTGGCAAGCCACCCGCCGGGGAGAAAGCCCGCGGGCGCGAAGCCCTACGAGAGGCTGGTGGGGCTCGCGGAGATACTCTCCGAGGTCATGGGTAAGGGCCCGGCCACCAAGACGGTCACCAGGGAGTACTTCCGCGTCATCGAAGGTCTGGGGAGCGAGCTCTTCATCCTCAGGGAGGCTGAAATCCCCGCGATCGAGGAGCTGGGAGGGCCGGTCCTGGCCGAGGCGGTGGCCAGGATACGCAGGGGTGAGGTAAGCCTGGAGCCCGGTTTCGACGGCCAGTACGGCACCGTGAAGATGTTCGGGCCCGGAGAGCGGGAAAGAACGGCCAGCCAGGGGACCCTATTCCCCGACTGATCTCTGGACCGAGCACCACCCGCGCGAAACCCCTCCAGGAGAGACAAAGGGGTTTTTCCCTTGAAAAATAGCAGGTAAGATGTTTATCTTTTTAGGTAAGTGGGCCGTTAACTCAGTAGGTAGAGTATCTGCCTTTTAAGCAGAGAGTCGCTGGTTCGAACCCAGCACGGCCCACCACGGTCCCCATCGTCTAGCCAGGTCCAGGACACCGGCCTTTCACGCCGGCGGCAGGGGTTCAAATCCCCTTGGGGACGCCAAATGAAATAAAGGGGTTAGCCTTCACCGGCTGACCCCTCTTCCTCTTC
>JARFUL010000029.1 GCA_029289015.1 Syntrophobacteria bacterium
CAAAAAAGGCCGCGACCAGCATTATAAAAGTATTTCTGTTGATCATAACTTCCTGGGGGGGGGGGGGGGGGGGGGGGGGGTTACTTCCTCTTTCCCCTGTCAGTGAGCGATGATTGCGAATAAGCCTGTTTTAGGGAAACGGGGCTGTTGGATACGTCCCTAGCTAGAAGGGCGCCGCGTCGTAATAATCCTTGCCCTGAGAATCGAGATATTCCTTTTCCACTATTCGGTAGCCTTTGGCCTTCAAGCAGTCCTCCACGCGCTGGATCTTTTCCTTCGCCTGAGACGCCTGGTCTGTAGGGTAGCCGGGTCTGCTTGTTATCTTCGGGGGCTCCTGGGGTTGCTCCGCCCGCTTTTTGCATTCTTTCACGTCCAGCTCGGTCTCCTCTACGGTCTTTGCCGGCGAGTACCATACCTTTGTGTGGCCGCAGCCCATGATAAAGGAGAGGAGGATAGAGATAACAATAGCTCTCTTCATGTCGACTCTTCTTTGCGGTGGGGGTGATTTTTAAAGATGGTTAGGAGTTTATATCACATGTACAAAAGGAAATGCAACCATGTAATTCGGTGGGAAGAATATTCCCATGGATACCCCTTGCGCATCTCCAAGATAAAGCCGGGCTGAAAAGGGCAAATTTCTTTGGCACCGTTTTCACTCTTATTTTGGGAATATGCGGTATTTGGGGTTGCGCGGGGCCCGGGAAACCCCGGGGGTCCGCGACGGGTTCAAGGCAGGTAAAACCGCTTGAAAAGCTCCACAAACGTTGTTAGGCTCCCCCTTGGCCTCACGGGCCGCGCGGCCTGAAATCGGCGCGCGGTCATGACCCGAGGCTTGCATTTTTTAAAAACCAGGCCTATCTTTAGACACAGACAGGCCCGCGCCAAATAGCACAGCCCCCGTAGCTCAGAGGATAGAGCGCCGGATTCCTAATCCGGGTGCCGCAAGTTCGAGTCTTGCCGGGGGCACCAGTTATTTCAGGGGGTTAGCCGCTATCGGCTGGCCCTTTTTGGTGCCTTGGTCAACGTTTTGGTCAACACTTCGCGAAATATATGCCTGTAAAACCCTGGTTGTCCCTCTACTACCCGGAGAGGAAAAAGTGCAAAGAAAAACCAGGGATTAGAGTATCCCTGGCTGTTGTTAAACTATAACTTAAAGATGAATTGTAAGGTTACAGACCCCTTGCTCAGTCCTCGCGCGGCACACCTACCACTTCTTCCCCCTCTTTCCCTTTTTCTTGTGGTGTTTCTTGCCCCTCTTCCAGCCCTTTTTTGCCAGGCCCGGAGGATACCTCTTCTTGTGGCTCTTGTGCTTGATGTAGGGCCTGTCCGTGTCATCTTCGATGACCACATAGTTTTCGCGATCCACCTTGATATCCCCCGGCAGGGAGACCGATGTCTGCCAGTTGGTCCCTTTCATGTAGAAATACAGACCCCTGGAAGAATCGAAATACACCTGGGCATCGGGAAAGTACTGGTAGTTGAACTTCGCGCCCACCCGAACGTCCAGGTCCGCACCATTACCCGCGGGCACGAAGGACAGTAAGAGCGCGGAGCAGACCGCGGTTGCCAGGATTATCCAAAGGGGTTTGGTGTTCATGGCAACTCTCCTTGTGTAGAGGCTATTTGAACTCCAGAAATATGTTCTGAACGCAGCGGCCGTCAAGGCCGTCCTTGACAATGACCTGGTACGCATAGCTCACCGGCTTTTTGGGCATCTTGGCCTCCCAGGTGACAAGGCCCATGTCCGGGTTGATTTTCATCCCCGGCGGCGGGTTCCCGCCGAGAGAGTACTGAAGCCTGTCCCCCTCCGAGTCCTTCGCCTCCACCTTATAGGTGTAGGTCCCTTCAGCGACCATCGCGGGAGGCTTGGAGACTATTTCAGGGGGGGAGTTCATTACCAGCACCGGCGCGCTGAGTATGGGGCGCGAGGCATAGCCGTCCGACATGTTTACCATGACCTGGACCTTGTCGCCCCGGTTGTAGTTCGTGCGGCTGAGGACCGGTTCGCTCTCCCCCATTATCTCCTCTTCGTTGACCAGCCAGGCGTATTCGTAGGTTACCTCATCGTCGTCAAGGTCAGTGGCCTCCACCGTGACCCTGAGGTCGTGGTTCCTGTCCAGGGGAAGCGGCTCGAACCTGATCTTTTTGAGCACGGGGATAGCGTTGGCCACGGTGGCCTCCTTGGTGGCCACAACATTTCCCCTCTTGTCCAGTGCGGCCACCCTCACCTCGTCCCCCTTCTTGAGGCTCGCGCCGGGGAGGATATCCTTGCTGAGTCCTTCCACCAGGGTCCCGTTCAGCCACCAGCGGTACGAGTAAGAATCCTCTTTAGAGCCCTTTTTATTCGCGACGATCTTGATGCTGTTTCCACCCAGGGGAGTCTTGGGCATAAGGGAGAATGACGGTCCGGCCCGCCTGCCCACCGCGGCTTTCAGCTCGTCGTCCGCGCCCCTGTGCTTTATGGCCAAGATCACCAAAGGGATAGCCAGGCACACGACGATCAAAGCCCCGTAGGGAGCTATCCCGGCCCACATCCTTTCCAGGAAGGTCTTATCGGGCGCGCCAGGCCCTTTAGTCTTTTTCGTTTTTCTCTTCATCGGCTGCCAAGCCTCCCGGAACTACTAAGCCCCAAAGGTCTCGTCCCTGTTTTCCCCTCTCCCGGGCAATGGCGCTAAGGAGATCGGGGCTGCACTTGATCCATGCACCTCGGTTAACGCTCCCGCCACTGGATAAAGCCGGACTTGATGTTGTATGCAGGAGATATCGCGAGCTCGCTCACAATACCGGTGGACTGCTGGATATAGCCCTTCGCGCCCTCCTGCTGGCCCACGTGCACCGCGACGCTCGAGCCCTTACCAATGCCGATGTCCACCTGCCTGAGCACCTTTGTCTTGTCCTGGCCGTCCACTGTGACCCCCTGGAGCGCGTCCTGGAACACGGCCCTGGGGTACGAGGTGCCTGTCTTATAGAAGGCTCCCAGGATGTTGGAGGTTCCTCCGAACGCGCATTCACCCGTGCTCGGGATGAAGGTGGGGGTCAGCACAACGCCCCCGAGCACCACCGGCTTGACCAGGATCCGCTCCCCGTCATCCCCGGTCTCCAGGGCCAGGTGGAAATACCAGCCGTCATAAGAGATACTTTCCATGTTGCTCACGAAGAGCGGCCAGCTGCCAATGCCGTCCGGATGGCCCGAGATGGTCTCGTCGGTGTAGACCGCGATGTTGGTGGAGTCGAGAAGAACCAGGTTCGACGCGGTCTTGGCCGTCTTCTGGGCTTCGGACAGAACCGGATTGTAGAACGGGTCCTTTATGCCGTAGTGATACTGGATGGAGGGGTCTGACTTGTCTGCGTCGTTATAGTAGCGGCCCGTGCCGAAGTAGACCCAGAGGTTGTTTATTTCGTCGACGGAGGCCGCGGGCGCCGCGGTCACCGGCCCCAGGGTGTTAATGAGGGGAGCCAGGGTCCACGGGTCGGTCGCGTCCACGGGATCGGTAACGTAATCTCCACCCGCGTCCTTCGGCACCCTGAAGACATAGAGCTTGCCCCGCCAGTCGGAGCCGTCTTTGTAGCTCTGCCCGATAAAGCCCACGTCCACGTTGTAGTTCAGCCCCACGTCCACGGTAATGGGGGAGCCCATGAACGATTTGGCCACCCCGGTGTTCCAGTCCTGGAGCAGGTTGCCGGTGATCATGTCCACCACGTAGATGTGGCCCGTGGTGGTGTCCGCCGGGTCGAACTCCGCGTCGAACCTGGTGGGGCCGGAGCCCAAGATCACAAACCATTTCTCTTCAACATCCGAGGTTGCCGGGTCGTCTTGGCCCACCTTGGCCACGGTGGGGAACCCGGTGGTGAAATTCAGGTTGTTGTAGGTGCGCTCCCACAGGAGCACCGGCTCCCAGGGTATGGTTATGTCTATGGCAAAGTAGCAGGACTTGAACACCCGCGTGTCGTCGGCATCCGCGGTGTCTCCGTCCCCGTTGAAGTCCTCGTTTACCGTGATATTCTTGCCCCCGAAATTGAGGCCGCCGATCAGTACCGTGCCCCACCCGCCGGGGTGCTTGTCGTCGCCCGTCCTGGGGAATATCCTGACATCCACAACCCTGGGCTTCAGGTCCACGTAGTAGACGTGGGCATAATCCGGGGTCGCGAGCCACTTGAGTTGCGGCAGGAGCGCCTGGGGTATGTAGGCCCACATCTCGTCCCCGTAATCCAGGCCCGCGGGGAAGGGCAGGGTGCCCGCGGTGAAATCTGCGGGATCAATGAGAATGCCCGACTCCTGGGAGAGGTAGATCTCCTCCGTCACGCCGCCGGTGGCCGTATTGTCGCCGGGGTTGAATTTCCCCATGAGGAACGCGTGGAGCTTTCCGTCGTTGGCCCCCACGTAGACCGTCTGCACCCTGTCCCGGTACTTGAAGAGGTAGTTCTGGTAGGAGCTGTCGCCGTAGATGAGCCCGTAGTTGTCCAGGGGCCTTCCAATGGTCACCGGGGTGGAGTGAATGATGTCGCTCAGCTTCCAGATGTTGCCGTCTATCTTCCTGAAGCGGAGGTTGGGAGTGCCCGTATAGCCGTTGGGGCTGGCGTCCGGGTCCTCTCCCCGGATGAACCTGATGAGGTTGTTGACCCTGTCGTTGTAGGTCGCGCCGAGGTGGGCGTCCACGTGGCCGGTGCGGTCCAGCACCCCGAGATAGGGTTTGATGTCCGAGCTGTTGGTGGTATCGAAGTCCACGAATTCACCCACGTCCACAACCCCGTCGTTGTTTTCGTCGAGGTAGGTGTAGATAGTTCGCTGGGTGGGGTCGCGCTGGGCCAGCTTGGCCCCCGCCTCCCAGATGGTATTTATCTCCTCCAGCTTGTGCTCGGTAAATATGTAGGTTTCGCCCGCGTCCTTGACCCCGTTGGTGTTGTCGTCGTTGTAGGCCTTGTTGCCGTCCGCGTCCAACTGGAACCGCTTGAACTTGGCCTCGCCCATTGCAGGGTCGAAGAAGAACTCGATGATCCTGTCATGGGTCACATCCAGGCCCGGCTCGCTGCCCTGGGTGGGGGTGTCTTCCCGGAGCTGGCCCACGTTGTCCACCCAGAGTCCCTGGAGGTAGCCTACCCAGTTGACGTCCTCGGTGGGGGTCTCCACCGCGGGCTTGAAGTAGGCCTGCACCAGGGTGCCCTCACCCTCCGCGGAGGTGGCGAGCACCGACACCGCGGTACCGGAGGAGGCCCTTCTCAGGATGTCCAGTATGGCCTCCATGAGCTTCTGCTCAAGCAGGTAGCCGTCCTGGGCCTCGTAGAAGTTGTCCGGGCTGTTGTCGCCGTTCTTGTCCCAGTCGTCCCCCAGGCCGCCGCCGTTCTTGCACGCGTCCTTGAGGTCACGTTTAGCCTTGGCGCTGTTGGGATCGTTGGCGTCGCCCAGCGCGTACACGGTGTAGAGGTACAGGAACTGGTACCCGTCGATGTCGTCGCGCAGGTCGTTGTTGGCCCCGTAGAAGGCCAAATCGTCCAGAAAGTTGCTGCCCCG